>JAAYPW010000014.1 GCA_012519615.1 Fusobacteriota bacterium | reverse complement strand
TACCAATTAAATAAATCAATATCTGGTTCTACACTATATTTTGTTTTTTCACTACCAATAGTTCCGTCAGTTTCATCATCATATTTAAACTCTTCCCACAACATTGGTTTTCTACAGTATGGATCTGTTGCTCCCCACATCCCAACTTCGTCACCATAATAAAGCATTGGAGCACCAATATATGTCATCTGAAATATTGATATCAATTTCAGTATATCTTTAGGTTTTATGTTTGAATTTTTCCAATTTATTGTTGTATTTTTATGATTATCTTCTGCTAGATCAGGTCTAATTGTATTGTATCCTTTATCCCATTGTTTCCCTTCCTCTAGATCTCTTCCCAATTTATCATTTACGATTCTAGATAAAAGTCTATCTGTATCATGTGAACCATTTAAATTTTGCGATGATTGTAGTGCTTGTAATGGATACCAGCTTCTTTTCTCTTTTAATTCATTAAAAAATTCACTACTTTTCAATTTATATTCTTTATTAAAATCAGTTCCCTGATTAATAAAATACCCTATTACAACTTTAAGCCACTCATAATTCATTACAGTGTCATATTTTAATCCATCATTTATTTCTGAACGTGCATCTCCCCATAACTCTGCTGTAATATATGAATCTTTTTTAGTTTCTTTCATAACTTTACGCCATAAAGTCCAAAAATTTTGATTATGTAGACAGTTTGGTACATCTAGCCTAAACCCATCTATACCATCATCCTCTTTCCAATTTTCCGATACTTTTCCATCAGGACCAAGTAGCCATTTTTTTGTTATATTAAAAATATATTCCATAAAATCTTTATTAAAACTGTCAAATTCTGGAAGAGTTCTAAATCCAGCCCATCCAGAATAGTGTACATTGTTTTTATTTTCTAAAAATATTTTATAAGCTTCCTCTTCAGTTAAATTTTTATCTATAGTTTTATGTTTACGAAAATCATGAAATCTATACCAATTAATATATTTTGAGTCTTTACCGTTTACCATAATGTCTTCAAAACTCCAGTGACGAGGTCCACTATGATTAAATACTCCATCAAATATTACTCTTATACCGTTTTTGTGTAATTCTTTTATTAAATCCACAGCAATTAAGTCTGATTCAGTCCAAACCCAAGTTTCAGGATCATCAGTTTCAAAATACCCATTTTTACTACGATTTTCACCTACTATATTTATTCTAAGTAGCTCTAACTCACTATATGAATCAATTTTTTCATTATCTAAAACATCTAAATATGATCTGTTTCCAAACTTATTATCTTTAGAAATTTCTACATTATAATTTGTTTTAGATAATTTAATTGTACCAAAATCAGGAGATATATGACGAAAATCAGATGCTCCATATTTATGATTTGATTCAGAGAAAAAAACAGGATTTAACCATACAGCAGTTATTCCCAACTCTTTTAGATATGGTATTTTTTCTTTTATCCCTTTTAAATCTCCACCATACATACGAGCATATTTTATAGAGTAATCGATTCCGCTCTCTTTTATTACTTCCCAATTTTTTTGTTCCTCAAAATCAGATGTCCAATCATTATTTTCAAATTCCCCTAATTCATCTGTGTATCCGCTCCATCGATAATCTTTCACTAAACTTGCTCTATTATCATTAGATGGTCTTTTAAATTCTTCTGGACCAAATTCATTGTAAATTGGATCATTATTTTTATCACCATTATAAAATCTATCTGGAAATATATTATACCAGATAGCTTCTTTAGACCACTCTGGAATATCAAAAATAGGAAAATTCTCGCTATCATAGTCAATATTAAATTCTAAGGGATCGTATTCTACAAGTCCATTTTTCCCAAAATATCTTATGCTGCTACCATCTTTTAATTGAAAATAATATTTAAATTTTTTAGGATTTCTTTTTAATTTTACATTTTTTTTAAAATAATCAAATCCATATTTATAATCTTCGATTCTTTCCATCTCATATACTTCTTGTATTTTTTCATCTTCCTCTATAAATATTTTAACTTTTTCCACATCATTTAATTGCGTTCTAAGAGTAACTTCTATCTCCTTTTTAGAAGAACGATTTAAATATTTCAGTTCGTATTCATTATGCTTAATCGCTTTTTGTGTATCAAATGGATCTTTTGCATCATATACAAAAGTTCCATTACCTAGTTCCCCTTTTGGAAATAGATACCCCATCTCTCCAACTATTAATTTTAAATTTTCACCATGCGGGACCCAATTACCATCAATAACTAATTTATATTCATAAAATCCATCATCTAAAGCTAATAATATTTCAAAAATATTTTCAGATACTTTTTTCAATTCACTTTGATATATATTCCATCCGTTAAAACTAGAGGGCATCTCTACTTTGTTTGCACTTGTATATCCATATTTAGAAGTATCTACCATAAATTTTGTGAAATGCATCCTTTTCAAATAAAATTTTGCTTCTTTAGAGTCATATGTAATTAAAATATCATCATTTTCTCTAAATCCTCCAACAGGTTTAGGATTATCCTTGTCTGTAACAGATCCTTCAAAATATTTTGAAAAAGGGACCGTATGTGAAAAAGTAAATGATTTGCTTAAACCACTACTTTCTATTTTAAATGAATAAGCACCATCTTTATCTACATTATTCCATTTAAATATGTATATATCACTATGTATTTTCTCCATACAAACCTTTTTATACACTTCATTTTCTTTAAGTATTACTAAATTTATATGCATATAATTTCCTCCACCAATTTATATTTCTTTTAATAAATTTACCATCTCAATAGCTGTAACCGCTGCCTCATATCCTTTATTCCCTGCCTTTGTACCTGCTCTTTCTATTGCTTGCTCAATAGAATCAGTTGTTAAAACACCAAAAATAACAGGAACACCAGTATTTAAAGATACACTAGCTACACCTTTTGAAACTTCTGCAGAAACATAATCAAAATGTGGTGTTGCTCCTTTTATAACAGCACCTAATGTGATTATTGTATGGTATTTTGTTGATTCTGCCATTTTTTGTGCAACTAACGGTATTTCAAATGCTCCTGGTATCCAAGCTACTTCTATATCATTTTCTGATACACCATGTCTTTTTAGCGCATCTATTGCTCCGCCTAATAATTTTGATGTTATAAATTCATTAAATCTACTTACTACTATCCCTATTTTTATCCCTTCAGCTATTAATTTTCCCTCAATAATTTTCATTTAATCCTCCATAATTATATTGCTTTTATTTTAATTACAATTTTTTTTACAAAATTTCCACATCCAATAGATGGCTGGTGATAGTCATTTGTTGGAATTATCATCAATTCGTTTTTCTTTAGTTCATATAATTCACCATTACCTTCGAAAAATTGTATATCTTTAAACTCTGAATAAGGCGTTATCTCATTTGTAATATTATCTTTATTTGTTATCCCTATTTCCTCAAAACCATCTTCTATATATTGAATATCTATATATTTTCTATGAATTTCCCAATTATTTGAATTATATTCTTTTGTATAATAATTTTGTACAATTGCAAATATATCTCTCTCTTTAATTTCATATTCCCCTACATTTAAATTTTTATTCTCTTTTAACCAGTTAAGAGCTATTTTTATATTTTCATTAGTTTCATTTTTTAAAATATCATCTATATTTCCTTTTTTCACTACAAACACCTCTTATTTTTAGTCTTACGGTAATGGACTTATAAAATTTAAACCTTCCATTTCGTAGTTATTTGACATTATATTAAAATTTTGTACTGCTTGACCAGAAGCTCCTTTTGTAAGATTATCTATTGCTGATAATACAATTAATCTGTTTGTACGCTCATCTTTTATTATTGATATATCAATATAATTTGTTCCTCTTACATTTTTTGTTTCAACAGCACCATTTTCTATTATTCTTACAAATTTTTCATTTTTATAGAAATTATTATACAGATCATATATCTCTTTAATATCAATGTTTTCTTTTAAGTTAACATATATTGTACTTAGCATCCCTCTTGTCATTGGTATAAGGTGTGGAGTAAAATTAATATAAATATCTTCATTTGCAAGGTAAGATAATTGCTCTTCTATTTCAGGTGTATGTCTATGACTTGCAATTCCATATGCTTTTATATTTTCGTTAGTTTCTGAAAAATGTGTTGTAGTATTACATTTTTTACCAGCACCAGAAACACCAGATTTAGAATCAGATATGATCATTTTTGTATCAATTAGATTATTTTTTAAAAGAGGTGCTAAACCAAGTATAATTGTAGTTGGATAGCATCCTGGATTTGCAATAAGTCTTGCATTTTTTATTTTTTCTCTGTTTAATTCAGGAATACCATAAACTGCTTCCTCGAGATACTCGCTTGCAATATGTTTTTCGTTATACCATTTTTCATATATATCTTTATCTTTTAATCTAAAATCTGCACTTAAATCTATAATTTTTTTTCCCATTTTTAATAATGTTGGCACATATTCCATAGCAGCTTTATGTGGTACTGCTAAAAAAATATATTCACTCTCTTTTAAATCTGTCTCTAAATTATCTGTTCCTATAAATTCTTTATCAAATATATTTCTTACATTTGGAAATAATTCTGAAAATTTAGTCCCTTTATTGCTATTAGACACAACTTTATCAATTTCAACATGTTTATGATTTAAAAGAATTCTAACAAGTTCAATACCTGTATATCCCGATGCTCCTATTATAGATACTTTCATTATTATCACCTTTCTCTTATATTTTATTTTTTACTATAATCTTTCTCGTGTTTTTTATTTTCCCGTCCGATTAACTCATCTTTTATAATTTTTGGTTCTATATTAAACGCCGCCATTAAAACTAATAAATGATATATTAAATCAGAAATTTCATATACTAATTCATTATTATCATTTTTTGCTCCAATAATAACCTCAGAACATTCCTCTCCAACTTTTTTAAGTATTTTATCTACACCTTTATCAAATAGATAATTTGTATATGATCCATTTATAGGATTATTTTTTCTCTCTATAATTGTTTCATATAATTTTTCTAAAATATCTATATTAGGTTCTATTTTTTCAAACTCTTTTATTTTTCTATAAAAACAGCTTCTTTCGCCAGTATGACAAGCTATATTTCCAACTTGCTCGATTTTTAGTAAAATTGTATCTTCGTCACAATCGTAATATATCTCTTTTACATTTTGGAAATGTCCAGAAGTTTCCCCTTTTAACCATAAAGAGTTTCGACTTCTACTAAAATATGTTGCTTTACCAGTTTCCATTGTTTTATTAAAAGCTTCTTCATTCATGTAAGCTAGCATTAAAACTTCATTATCCTTATAATCTTGCACAATTACAGGAACTAAACCATCACTATTAAATCTAATTTTTTTAATATTTAACATTATTATCCTCCATTTTTATAATTATAACCTAACTTCTACCCCTTTTGATTTTAAATACTCTTTTACTTCTTTAATTGAAACTTCTTTAAAATGAAATATAGATGCAGCTAAAACTGCATCAGCTTTACCATTTTTAATTCCATCATATAAATGTTCTATATTTCCTGCACCACCAGATGCAATCACAGGTATATTAACTGCTTCTGCAACTGCTCTTGTAGCCTCAATATCATAGCCATCTTTCGTCCCGTCACGATCCATTGAAGTAAGTAATATTTCACCTGCACCTAGTTTTTCTACATCTTTTGCCCAGTCTAAGGCATTTACACCAGTTCCAACATTACCTCCACTTATATATACTTCCCAAAAATTCCCGTTGTATTTTACATCAATAGCAACAACAATTGATTCACTACCATAAATTTTAACAGCTTCACTAACTAGTGCTGGGTTATTAAATGCAGCTGTATTTATAGAAACTTTATCTGCACCAGCATCTAATATTGCTTTTATATCTTCAATTGAATTAATTCCTCCCCCAACTGTAAATGGTATAAAAACATGGTTTGCTATTTTAGAAACCATATTAACTGCTGTTTTTCTTTTCTCACTAGATGCGCTTATATCAAGAAATACTAACTCATCGGCACCTTCACTATTATAAAGTTTAGCAATTTCAACAGGATCACCAGCATCTTTTAATTCAACAAAATTTACACCTTTTACAACTCTGCCATCTTTTACATCTAAACAAGGGATAATTCTTTTCTCTAACATGTTAACACCAGCCTTTTTAAATAAGATTTTCTTTAATTATACTATTTATAGCATTTTTTTTCAAGAAATAATTTTAATGTAATTATATTTTTTAATAAAAAAGAAAGGTATGTTTTAAATTACCTTTCTCTAATCTCTTTTATGGTATTAATATTTATAAAAAGCTTTATATGCTTTAAAACTTTCAAATAGATCTAACTTTGATGAAACCTCAAATGGTGAGTGCATAGAAAGTAGGCCTGGACCAGCATCAATTGTTTTTATTCCGAAATGTGCTAAAAATTTAGCAACAGTTCCACCTCCACCTTCATCTACTTTACCTAATGTTCCTGTTTGCCAAACAATATTATTTTTATTAAAAATATCTCTTATTTTATACATAAATTCTGCATCTGCATCACTTGCACCGTATTTACCACCATGACCTGTATATTTTGTAACTACAATTCCATATCCTAATTTTGCTGCATTTGATTCGTCATGTACTGATTTATATATAGGATCCATAGCCACATTTACATCTGCAGATATAGCTTCACTATTCCACAATGTTTTTTTTAACATATAATCATTATAATTTTCTTTTAATTTATAGATAATATCTGACATGAAATATTCTAAATAGTTAGATTCTAAACCTGTTGAACCAGTACTACCAATCTCTTCTTTATCTACTAAATAACAAACTATTGTTTTATTTGGTAAATTTTCTTCTTTAGAAATATCTAAAAATGAAATCATAGAAGTATAAGCACAAATCCTGTCATCTTGTCCATAACCACCAATCATACTTCTATCAAAACCAATATCTTTTGCCTTACCAGCTGGTACTAATTCAAATTCTGCTGATAAAAAATCTTCCTCTACCATTCCATACTCATAATTTAATTTTTCTAAAATTGCATATTTCACTTTTTCTTTAATTTCAATATTTTCAATATTAGTGGGAATAGATCCTACCAAAACACGCAGTTCCTCCCCTTTTATAACATCACGAGATTTTCTATCATCTTGTATTTTTCTTGATAAATGTGGAAGAATATCTGGTATTGTGAAAACAGGATCATTTTCATTCTCACCAATACAAATTTCCTTTTTTTCACCGTTAGCAAGTATTACAATTCCATGTAATGCCAGTGGTATCGCAGCCCACTGGTATTTTTTAATTCCACCATAATAATTTGTTTTAAAGAAAGCCAATTCTAAATCTTCATAAAGCGGATTTTGTTTTAAATCAAGTCTAGGTGAATCAACGTGTGATACTATAAATTTTACCCCTTTTTCTATGTCTTCTTTACCAATAATCACTAAAACTAAATTTTTTTCTCTATTTAAATAATAAACTTTATCACCTACATCTAATTTTGATCTATTTTCTATGTTTTCAAATCCTTTTTTTTCAGCTAAAACTATAGCATTTTTTATAAATTCTCTTTCTGTTTTTGATTTATCTAAAAATATTTTATAATAATCTGAAAATTCATAAGCCCATTTTTTTTCCTCTTTTGAATAACTATTCCATTTATTTTCTTTTTTTAATAACATATTTTTACCTCCTATTATTTGTATTTTATATATAAATTATAATCTATTTTTTCAAAAAATTCCACTTTTATAATAATTTAATTTAGGATATAAATTCATAGTTAAGAATCTAGTTCTTAAAAAAAGACCTATCTGTCGCTAATTTCTCCCCCTCCTAAAATACATTGTCATAATAGCTATTTTTTAAAATATTGACGTTATATATAGTAGAACTTTCAAGTAATTTTGCTACATATACTGCAATAAATTAAAGAAAAAGAATTAAGACATAATATCTATAATTAGAGGCTTTTAAACAATAAAAATAAAATACTAATTATAATTTTATAAAAAAAAGATTATAATATCTCTAAAGTAAAAAAGGTGCTCATTTTTCTATAATGATACACCCTTTTCTATTATTTTAATCTTGCTTCTAATTCAGCTTTCAATTTTTCATAACCTGGTTTCCCTAATAATCCAAACATATTAGCTTTATATGCCTCTACTCCTGGTTGATCAAATGGATTTACCCCTAGTAAATAACCGCTAATTCCACAAGCTTTTTCAAAGAAATAGAACATATATCCTAAATGATAAGGTGTTGCTTCAGGGATATTAATCATAATATTAGGAACATTTCCATCTGTATGTGCTAACATTGTCCCCTCTAAAGCTTTTTTATTAACATAATCAATTGTATTTCCTGCTATATAGTTTAATCCGTCTAGATTAGCACTATCTTCTTTAATTATAATCTCTTCAGCTGATTTTTCTACATTTAAAACTGTTTCAAATATTATTCTTTGACCATCTTGTATATATTGTCCCATTGAATGTAAGTCTGTTGTAAAATTAACTGCTGCTGGGAATATCCCTTTACCATCTTTACCTTCGCTTTCACCATAAAGTTGTTTCCACCATTCAGCAATATAATATAGTCCTGGTTCATAGTTAACTAATATCTCTATTGATTTACCTTTTCTAAGTAGTGCATTTCTAACAGCTGCATATTTATAGCAATCATTATTTTCATAAGGGGCTTTGTAATCATTATATGCATCTTTAGCACCTTCTATTAATTTATCTATATCAATTCCTGCTACAGCAATAGGTAATAATCCTACAGGTGTTAAAACAGAGAATCTTCCCCCTATATCATCTGGTACAACAAAAGTTTCATACCCTTCTTCATTAGCAAGCTGTTTTAATGCTCCTTTTTTTGCATCAGTTGTTGCAATAATTCTTTTTTTAGCTTCCTCTTTGCCATAAGTTTTTTCAATGTAATCTTTTACTATTCTAAAAGCAATTGCAGGTTCTGTTGTAGTACCAGATTTAGAAATTACATTTGCATATACACTTTTACCTTCAATTAATTTAAATAAATGTGATATATAAGTTGAACTCATATTATGTCCAATAAAGTATATTTCTGGAGTTTTTCTATCTTCTTTTTTCATATTATTGTAAAAAGTATTACATAAAAATTCAATAGCAGCTCTTGATCCTAAATAAGAACCACCTATCCCTACAACTAAAAGAACATCTGCATTATCAATTATATTTTTTGCAACTTCTTTTACTTTATTAAATTCATCTTTGTTGTAGTTAACAGGTAGATCTACCCATCCTACATAATCATTTCCAGCACCTTTTTTCTCATCTAATAGATTTGCAGCAACATTAACTTGCTCTTTTAAATAATCAATTTCATAGTCATTTATGAAATTTTTCGCTTTTGAATAATCAAAACTTAGTTTTTTCATTACATCCTCCTATTAAATATATTATTATTAAAATTCAATCCCTTTACTTCTTCTATCTCTTTGTAATTCAAAAAGATAAGATATAATATGTTCTCTAATTCTACTATCTATCTCAAGAAATTCTATCCCATATCCTAATTTTTCTCCACCCATTACTTTAATACTCTCTTCTCTTCTTACCATACCTCTTATTTTATTACACTCAATACCATTAGTCAGTTTAAAATTTACTAAAACTTCAGTACCATAATCGAGTTTTTTAGTTGATGCTATAAACATCCCACCACCACTTAGATTAATTGTAACTCCTTTGTGTATTTCTTCACTAAGTTCTTCTCCGCTTATAGAATATATTTGAAAAGTTGTTACTAAATTTAACATTATTCTTACAAAATTTCTTCTTTGTAATCTAACTATATCTTTTGGTATATTCATTAAAAAATGCATATAAGGTTTCATACTTCTATCTATTATATTACCTTTAAAAGAGTATACACCGTCTTTTTTGACTACATTAATACTTATTTTTTCACCTTTTCTAAGTGGTACAACATGTCCTTTTTCTGTAGGAAGTGAAAAAAATATTTGTTTATCATCCATATCCGTTACTTTACTTAGATAAGTCCCCTCATATGATTGATTTTGTGAAATTTCTACCTCTACCATCTCACCTATTTTTAATAACTCATTTATTTTCATAAATCCTCCTAAAAAATAAGCTCTATCCCAAATTCTATTCTACCATCTTTTGCTTTATCGATAATTCCAGTATTAGAATTAAAATCAATATCTATAATTTCATGGTTAATATCTTTATCTCTATCATAATATACATCGTCATTTTTTAAATATTTTACAAAAATACGCCTATTTTCTTTAAATTTATATCCTATTTCAACTATAGATAAACCATTTCTGATATTTTGTTTTGATATTTTTTCTTCTCTATATCCTAAATTTATATCAATTGCATCAGATATGTTATATTGAACTTTTAATATAAATTCATTTTTGTCATTTACACTTTCAAAATCACTTTTACTTAAATCATTTTGATTGTAATTTTCTTTTATAACTCTATATTTAGAAAATGAAAAATATGTTTTAATTTTATCACTTTCATTTTTTATTATAAAATGATGGTTTGTATAACTATTAAATTTTAAATTGAAATACTCTATTTTGTAGTAAAAATTACCATAATTTTTAAACTTATATGATAAATGTGAATAATAATTATTATATAAATTTGATTTTGCATCTTTTTTTTCTAGTCCACTACTTAACTGCCATTTTTTATAATTATAAGTTCCATTAATATTTATAATTGAAATATCAACTTTATCTAAGTTATTATTTTCTTTGATAATATCAGAATACCCAATTTTTATCCCATATTTTTCTTTTTTAAAATCTTTTTTAAATAAAACGTCATATTCAATTTCTGATTCATTTAAATCAGAAATAATTAAAGCTTCAAAATTATTTATAACTAATTTATCTATAATATATAATTTTTCATCATTTTCTCTATCTTTTTCTATATACGTAATATTATTTCCAATTGTTAGTGTAATACCATCAGTATAGAATTCTCTTTTATTATAATTATAGTTATCATAATCTAATACGGAAAAATGTGAATCTATTTTTTTTTCGTAACCAATTGTGTTAAATTTAAAATTAAAATATTCATTTATATCTTTATCTAGTTTAGCTTTTAAATTAAGATTATTTTCTTCATAATCTGATTTGTATAGAAGACCAACCTCGTAAAATTTATTATAAATCATAAATTCTAAATTATTAGTATTTTTATACTGATTTTTTTCTAATTTATTATAGTAAAATATACTATTTTCCAATTTTAGAGTCATATTTTCAATTATTCCAAATTGTCTATATAATACTTTAGTTTTTTCAGAATCATCACTATTTTCATCTAGCAAATATGATTCTAATAAAGATAATCTATTCTCTAACTCCTCAATATTATTGCTATTTTCTATAGTTATAATATTACTTGAATTAATTTTTTTTTCAAATTCATCAATCTTTTTAGAATAAAGATCAATATTAAATCCAAAATTTAATAAGTCTTCAGAAAATTCACCGATTAAATTTTCAAGTATCATTAAATCATCTATTGTTGCTTTTTCTTCATTAAATTTTTCTAATGTTTTATATAAATATAGAGAAACTTCATATCTAGAAACAGAATCTTCCCCATTAAAAAAAAATGAATCTTTTTCAATTATTCCATTTTCAATTAATTTTTTTATTGATTTATACGCCCAATGTTCGCTACTTATATCTCTATACATTGTATTTTCTTGTGAAAATATAATAGTTGATAATAGAATAAATATTACTAAGATTTTTTTAATCATAATTTCACCTTTAATTGGATATTTTTAAAAAATGTTTCTATAATTATAACATAATATTTTAACATTATCAATATCTATTTAATTTATATTAAAAACAAATAAAAAAAAAGAAAAATTATAAATTTTTCCTTTTTATAGTATTATTATATTATTATAGATATTTAAATGGCTGAGCTGGCTGGATTTGAACCAGCGCATGACGGAGTCAAAGTCCGTTGCCTTACCGCTTGGCGACAGCCCAACAACAATGGAGATTATACTCTATATTTTTTATTTTGTCAATACTTTTTATAATTTTTTTATAAAATATTCCCAATACTTTCACCCATTAATATTTTAGTTTCATAACCAGATATTGTATTTTCAATGATATCTTTATCAAATTTAATTTGCCCTTTTTTAAAAATTAATATTACAGTTGAACCACCAAATTTAAAATATCCCTTTTCACTACCCTTTTCTACAAAACTATTTTCGGTAAATGTTTGAATAATCGATCCAACCATTGTTGCTCCCACTTCAGAAATTATAACATTACCTATTTTATCATTATTTAAAATAGTATATTCCCGCTTATTTTTAAAAAAATAATTTATTTTTTTCCCTAATGCTAATGGCGAAACTGAATAATAATCTCCAACTATTTTATTATTTTTTAAAATTCTGCCATCTAATGGAAAATGAAATCTATGATAATCTGTTGGTGCTAATCTAATAATAGCTATACTTCCATCACTATATTCATTTGCAAGTATTTCATCATTTAAATACTCTTTTAAATTAAATTTTTCCCCTTTTATAAAAAAGTTATCTATTTTATCTATATTTTCAAATACAATTATTTTTCCATCAGCAGGAGAAATAAAAAAACTATTAGAAATTTTTCTACTATTTTTTTTTAATTCTCTATAAAAAAATTCATTAAAATTATTAAAATCCTCAATTTTTTTTAAACTTTCGTCTACATTAATATCATATTTATTAATAAAATCTAATATTTTTAATTTTGATTTTTTATTATCCATTTTATTTCCATATATAGTTGAAATTATTTTTCTTTTTACAATTAAATTTAAACATAATTTTCCAAAAGGATTATAATAAAGCCATTTTAAATAAAATTCACCAGGAACTTTCTCTACTATTCTATCCCCTGTTTGTCTATCTATATATATAATTTTTTCTATATTTTTTGGTAAATGAATAAATATTATAAGTACAAGAATTAAAATTATCATTAAAAATAAATTTATCATTATTACACCTCATATTTATAAATTTTAATAAAAAAACAGCCCTATAGGACTGTTTTTTTTCTATCCTTCAACTTTATCATCCGATTGATCTGTAACTAAAACTTCTTCGTATTTTTCAATAACAGTTTTAGTTATCATCTCTCTTACTTCAGGAGAAATTGGATGAGCTATATCTTTAAATTCTCCACTTGGCATTTTTCTTGACGGCATTGCTACAAACATACCTTTTTGACCGTCAATTACTTTTAATCCATGAACAACAAAGCTCTCCTCAAAAGTAATATCAGCATATGCTTTTAATTTTGCCTCGCTTTCAGATTTAGTTATTCTTACTCTTACATCAGTAATTCTCAACTTAATGCACCACCTTTCTTTTATTTTGTATTTTTCACACAAGTTTACATTTAATAATTAAAAATTCCGGAAAACTAAATTTAAGTTTTTCAATTAAATTTGAGTTGTAATAATCAAATATATAAAAACAGCTTCCACTTCCTGACATATTAAGTTTAATGTTCTCAAATAGTAATGTAAATTTTTTTTTAAATTCAATAATATCAGTATTTGTAAATAAGCCTTGATCTAATACATTTTCTATATTACTCTCTACTAATTTTACATCATTTTTTTTTAATCCTTCTACTACTTTTTCTATATTTGAATATTTCACATTGTCTATTTTTTTAATATTTTCATATGCTAACTTAGTGGATATTCCAAAATTGGGTTTTATAAGTATAATATTTACTTTAAAATTAATTTTTATCTCTTCTATAATCTCTCCAATTCCTTTAATCCTTGATGGTGTGTTGTATAAAAAAAAAGGTATATCGGCACTTATATTTTTAGAAAAATTTATCATCTCTTCAATACTAAAAATATTTCCATAATATTTATTTAATGACTTTAAAAAAAAGGCACCGTTACTACTGCCACCACCTAATCCTGAAAAAATCGGTATATTTTTTTTTAATTTAACTATAACCTCTTTTTTCTCTGTATTATTTTTCTTTAACTTTAAATTTTTATAAAATTCATTATAAACTTTATAAATAATATTTTCTTCTGTAGAAATCTTATTTATTGAATAGGTATGTATAATAATTTTACCATTTTTTCCAGTGTAATTTATCTCTAAATCATCATATAGATCAATTGGAACAAAAATACTATCAATATTATGATAATTATCATCTCTTTTATTAAGAATATTAAGTCCAAAATTTAATTTAGCATTTGATTTTATTAGATCCTTATACAAATTTTACACCTTCTTAAATTTAATTATATCAAAATATATTTTAAAAGTCAAATTAATCAGTTGTTTTTTTAAAATTAATCTATAATTTTAACTAAATCTTTTGAGTCATCTTTTTTTACATTTCCTGTTGGAACTTCAACTACTTGAAATTTAATTATTTTATCAAAATAACTAAGCTCTATAATATCATTTTCTTTAACAGTATAAGACGGTTTTCTAATAACACCATTAACTGTTATTTTCTCATTTTCTCCAACTTTTTTTGCAACAGTTCTTCTTTTTATTATTCTGGAAACTTTTAAAAATTTATCTAATCTCATTATTATTTCACCTTTTCATTATGTTTTGCTTCTTCCCAGTATTTATCCATTTCAATTAAATTTGTATCGTTTATATTTACTTTTTTTTCAATATATTTAAATCTTCTTTCAAATTTATCAATTGCCTTACTAAATGATTCATAACTATCTATATTATATAATCTAGCTACATTTACAAGACTAAAAAATATATCTCCAATCTCCTCTTTAATATTTTCAATATCACTAATTTCTATAGCATTTGAAAGCTCATTTACCTCTTCATGGAATTTTTTAACTGCATCATTTGGATTTTCCCAATCAAAACCCACTTTTGCGGCTCTATTCTGCATTTTTTCTGCTTTTAAAGTTAATGGTAAATATTTTGGGATACCATCTAAAATTGATTTTCTATTAATATTAGATTTTTCTGTTTTTTTAATATTTTCCCATATTTTATTTACATCAGATGAATTTTCTGCAATTTCATTACTAAAAATATGTGGATGTCTTCGTATTAATTTATTATTTATCTCGTATATAACATCATTAATATTAAATTTTTTCTCATTTTCCCTTATATTAGATTGAAATACAATTTGTAATAAAAGATCTCCTAACTCCTCTTTATGATTATTATAATTTTCATCATCCATAGATTCAAGTAATTCGTAAGTTTCTTCTAATAAGTGTTTTTTAAGGCTATCTATAGTTTGTTCTAAGTCCCAAGGGCAACCCCCGGGACTTCTTAACATTTTCATTATATTTATTAATGTTTCAAATTTATCTAAATCTTTTTCTAAATTTATATTATTTTTCAATTTCTTCCTTTTTTTCCTCTTTATATTTATCTCTTAATTCTTTTTCCCATTCTCTATATCTTTCACCTTTTCTTTTTTCTAGTATATCTTCTTTTAATCCTTCTTTTAATTCTTCAAAAGGAATATAACCTTCCGGTTTTTTATCTATAATATTTATTAAATGATATCCAAATTGTGTTTCTACAATTTGAGGATATAGACCAATTTCACCACTAAATGCTGCTGCTTCAAATTCAGCAACCATCTTATTTCTTTCAAACCATCCTAAATCTCCACCATTTTTTGATGAAGGACATCCTGAATATTCTTTTGCTGCATCTTCAAATGAAATTTTTCCTTCTTTTATATCATTAAAAATTTCTGTTATTTTATTTAATTTTTCCTCTTTAGATTCTTGTGGCTCTTGTACATTTACAGTTAATAATATATGAGATGCTTTTACTTCCTCGTTTCGTTTGAAATTTTCTTTATTTTTTTCATATTCTATTTCTAATTCACTATCTTTAATCTCAATTTCATTTAATTTTTTATTAATATAATAACTTATTAAAAATTTGTTTTTTGTTTTTTCCCATTCTGTTTTAAAATCGGATGTTTTTTCCACACCTTCTGCTAATGCTTCAGCTTCAAACATTTTCCCAAGAGCAATTCTCTCAATAAGATTATTTCTTCCCATTTCTGATTCGTAGTATGCTTTATATTGACTAGGTACATTTTTAAGTTCATCATTTAATTCTTTTTCAGTAATTTCTAATTTACCAAATTTTTTTAATACTACAGAATTACTTACCTCGTTTTTTTGATTACTATTTTTTTTACTATTTGAATTATTTTCTGTTTCACCACAAGCTGTGAATAATAGTAAACTAGCTGCAAATAATACTACTAAATTTTTTTTCATTTTTTTTAACACTCCCTTTTTAATTTTTTTATTATATTTAATATATTTTTATCTTTTTTTACTAATATTGACTCTGTTTCACTTATGTAATTTACTTCATTTTTTAATAATAACATATTTATAGCATTTATATCAAGATTATTTTTAAAAAACTTTAAATAATATCCCTCTTTTTTTTCTATTATCTCTTTAATACCAGCATTTTGAGATAATATTTTTATTTTATAATAAAAAATTAAATTTTCCATAGATTCCGGTATAAGTCCAAATCTATCTTTTAATTCAATTTTTATATCGTCCAATAACTCTTCGCTATTTAAAGTTCCTAATTTTTTATATATTTTTAATTTTTCATCTCCTGAAATATAGCTATCAGGTATATAAAACTCTAATTTTAAATTTAAATTTGGTTCTTCAAATTCGCAATCTTTTTTATTCTTTATCCTATTTATCTCATTTTTCAACATTTTAATATATAAATCATAACCGAAACTCTCTATAGCACCATGTTGCTTTTCACCTAAAATTTCACCAGCACCACGTATATTCATATCTTCAAGCGATAATTGAAAACCTGTGCCTAATTCATTCATCTCTTCAAAAATCTCTACTTTTTTCTTTCCTTTTGATGTTCTAATATTTTCTGCTTTATGCATAAGGTAACAATAAGCTTTTTTTCCACCACGACCTACTCTTCCTCTTAATTGATAAATTTGTGAAATTCCTAAATTTTGAAAATTTTCTATGATTATTGTATTTACATTTTCTATATCAATACCATTTTCTATAATTGTTGTTGTAAGTAAAATATTGTATTCATTACTTTCAAACTTACTAATTTTATCTTTTATTATATTTGATTCCATTTGCCCATGTATATAGGTTATTTTTATATGTTCTGGTAGAATTTTTTCTAATTCAGCAATTTTATATTTCATATTTTGCACACTATTATATACATAAAACACTTGTCCATCCCTTGATATTTCCTTTAAAATAGCATCTTTAATTAGTTTTGTATCATATTTAATTATTTTGGTATCAATAGGAATTCTATTTTTAGGTGGTGTCTCTATAATTGAGATATCTTTAATACCAAGTAAAGACAAGTTAAGAGTTCTTGGTATAGGAGTTGCAGTTAAAGTTAAAATATTTATATCATTTTTATATTTTTTTATACTCTCTTTTGCTTTAACTCCAAATTTTTGTTCCTCATCTATTATTAAAAGACCTAAATCCTTAAAAATAATATCATCTGATAAAACTCTATGTGTTCCGATTAAAATATCAATTTTCCCATTTTTTACATTTTCTATTATCTCATTTTGTTTTTTTGTTTTTTCCATCCTAGATATCATCTCAATATTTACTGGAAATTTTGAAAATCTCTCAATAAATCTATTAAAATGTTGATTAACTAAAATTGTTGTGGGTGCTAAAATTAAAACTTGTTTATTATCTATTACAGATTTAAAAGCAGCTCTCATGGCAACTTCTGTTTTTCCATAACCAACATCACCACAAACCACTCTATCCATTATTTTACCTGATTCCATATCATTTTTTATATCTAAAACAGCTTGTTTTTGATCTTTAGTTTCATTATAAGGAAAGTTATCCTCAAATTCCTCTTGTAATAGCGTATCTTTAGAGAATTTAAATCCTATTTTTAGTTCCCTTTTTGCTTGAATATTTATTAATTCCAAAGCAAAACTTTCTATATCTTTTTTTAATTTTTCACTTTTTTTCTTAAATCCTTTTCTCCCTAATTTATAAATAGATGGGATTTTTCCGCTATCCGATATATATTTTTCAATTCTATCCACGAAATTCACAGGTACATACAGTAAATCTTCATCAGCATAAGCTATTTTAAGAAAATCTTTTTCTTCAATAGTCTCAATCCCTTTATATATTCCAACACCAAAATTTTCATGTACAACATAATCATCTATTTTTATACTTGTGTAATCTGAAATTTTAGCTGCTTCTCTTCGTTTATTAACTCTTTTTCTAGATTTTATACCACTTATTTCTCTCTCTGTAAGAATAATATTTTTTCCATATTTAAATCCTTCAAAAAAATCTTTATTTTCGTAGGATATATTGCTATTTTCTAATTTACTATAATATTCACTATTTGTAGTGTATATTTTTATATTATTATTAAAACTTTTTTTCACAAGTTTATTAAAATCCATAAATTCTTCAATCTCTTTATTTGTGAATCTAATTAAATTTATATTTATATATTTTTTTATTAATTCATTATACCTATCTGTATAGATATCTTCATTAATCTCATTAATCATTATATATTCTTTTAATTTATATATAAGCATATCCGTATTTTCAATAAAAACCTCAATATCATTATGTTTTTTTTCTATTATATTGGATAAACTCATTACATCTCCATCTATTTCTAATGCTGGTATTAATATTTCATCTACAAATTTAATTGATCTTTGTGTATCTATATCGAATATTCTTATATTTTCTATTATTTCATCAAAAAACTCTATTCTAATAGGGTTATCGTAGTGAAGAGGATAAATATCTAAAATATCCCCTCTTTTACTATATTCTCCTTTTTTTTCCACTAAATAACTATTAATATATCCCATTTCTACTATTTTTTCAATAATAAAATTTGGTTTTATACTTTCATTTTTTTTTAATATTAAAGTATTGTTTTTTACATTATAGTCTTCTAATGCAATCTCTAAATTTATAAAAATTATTTTTTCTACATCTAAATCTAAATTATGTATTAATTTTAATTTTTCACCTATTTTTATTTTTTCATCGAAATCATAATTTTCTATTTTTACAATTTTTTTAGATGTTAAATCTTCTAAAGCATCATAATAATCATCTATATTTTTATTTGAACTTGTAATATATATAATATTTTTTTTAGGATAATCTTTTAGTAAAAAAGGGATTGCTCCTCTATAAATATTATTTAAAGAATCTAATGTAACTTTAAATTCCATTACTATTCTCCTTATAATTCATTAAATACATTGCTAATATTGATATATCATTATTACTTACTCCTGAGATTCTACTAGCTTGACCTATAGATAAAGGCTTAATCTCTTTAAAATTTGACTTAGATATATTAGATAAACCTCTAATAATATCATAATTAAGATCTTTTGGTATTTTTTGATTCTCTAATTTTTTAAATTTAGTAATTTGTTCTATTTCTCTATTAATAAAAGCTCCGTATTTAATATTTATTTCTACTTGTTCAATTATTTCTTTTGGATAGTGTCTTATATTTATAAAATATTTAAGATCTTCATAATTAATATTTTCTCTTTGTAATAATTCAGAACTATTTATAGTTTTTTTTATTTTTTCTTCGTTCATCCCTTCTAATATAAGGTTATTTTCATAATCAGGATGTATTTTTTCATTTTTTAATCTTTCTGTTTCTATCTCAATAGATTCTCTCATATTTATATAATAATCTATTTCTTCTTTACTAATTATACCAATTTTTTTAGATATATCTATTAATCTTATGAAAGCATTATCTTGTCTTAAAAGTAGTTTATATTCCACTCTAGAAGGTAATATTCTATATGGTTCTATCATTTTTTTATTTATTAAATCATCAATTAATACACCAATATAACCTTCACTTCTATCAATTATAATAGGATCTTCATTATTTAATTTTCTTGCAGCATTTACTCCAGCTAAAAAACCTTGTGCAGCTGCTTCCTCATAACCAGATGTACCATTTATTTGTCCTGCAAAAAAAAGGCCATCTATTTTTTTACTTTCTAGAGAAAGATTTAGCTGATATGACGGTGCATAGCTATACTCTACCGCATATCCATATCTCATAACTTTTGCATTTTCTAATCCTGCTATTGTTCTTATTATTTTTTCTTGTGCAAATGGTGGCATAGCAGTTGTTAATCCATTAAGATATATTTCACTACTTTCTATGCTTTCTTGTTCTAAAAATATTTGATGATTTTTTTTATGAGGAAAATTTAAAACTTTTCTATCTAAAGATGGACAATGTCTTGGTCCATGTGTTTCTATAATTCCTGTTACAATTGGTGAATATTTCAACAGGTTTTTTACAACATCGATAGTTTCCTCTGTTGTATACGTTAACCATGTTGGAATATTAATATTTTTATTTTTTTTGGTAAACACAGAAAAATATTTAGGATTATCATTTCCATATAGTTCTTTAACTTTTGTAAAATCTATAGAAGATTTTTCTAATCTAGGAGGTGTTGCAGTTTGAAATCTTGACATTTTTATTCCATATTTTTCTAAATTATCTGGTAATTCTTCAGACGACATTTCCCCTTCTCTACCAGCATTATATTTAATATCACCAACAATAACTCTCCCTTTTAAGAAAGTTCCTGTTGTTATAATTACTGTTTTTGAAAAATATTTTATCCCTAAAGAGGTGATTACTCCTTCTACTTTATTATCATTAATAATAAGATCAACTATTTTTTCTTGTACTAGATCTAAATTATCGGTATTTTCTAGTATTTTTTTCATATTAATTCTATATAAATATTTATCTGCTTGTGCACGAACAACTCTTGAGGTTTTACCTTTACTCTCATTTAAGTGTTTTAGTTGAATATTATATTTATCTACATGTTTTCCAATTTCTCCACCTAAGACATCTATTTCAGAAACTAAATGACTTTTTCCAGGACCACCTATAGATGGATTACAAGACATCATCCCTATATTATCTGCAAAAAGAGTAAACATAATAGTTTTTTTTCCTAATCTTGCAGCAGCTAATCCAGCTTCACAACCTGCATGTCCTGCTCCAATTACTAATACATCATATATCATAATTACGTTATTATAATTTAATATAATAACTCCCTCCTCCTAAAAAATATTACAAAAAAAATATAAAATGTTTCACGTGAAACATTTTATATTTTTATACAACAATCTATTTCCCTACACAAAAATTCTTAAATATATTATCTAGAATATCTTCAGACGTAATTTCTCCTGTTATCTCGGATAAATTATCCATCGCCTCTTTTAAGTCAACAGATATTAAATCCAAAGGGAAATTAAGATTAATTGTGTTAAATATATTTTCTATGCTTTTTTTTGTATTTTCAAGCGAAACTTTATGTCTAACGTTTGTTATAATTATATCCTTAGATGAATTTTGGATCTCATCTCTAATAATAATATTATAAATTTCATCTAACATTTCATCTATACCAATATTTTGTTTTGCTGAAATTTTAATCCAATTTTTTATATTGGGAAATCTTTCATATATTTTATTTTCATCTTTAATTATATCTATCTTATTTAATATACCAATTACATTTTCTTTATCTAAATAAGAATATATTTCAATATCCTCATTATCTATATCTTTTGAACTATCTATTATAAATAGTATAAGATCTGATTTATTTATAATCTCTTTACTTTTTAAAACACCTATATTTTCTACAATATCATCTGTTTTTCTAATACCTGCAGTATCAATTAATATAAATGGAATACCTTTTATATTAATCACTTCTTCAATTATATCCCTCGTTGTACCTGGAATATGCGTTACAATTGAACGTTCCTCTTTAAGTAGTGCGTTTAAAAGACTTGATTTACCTACGTTTGGTTTTCCAACTATAGAGGTTTTAATACCATTTTTCAATACTTTACCTTTATCATAAGAGTTTATTAATACAGTAATTTCTTCTTTTACACTTAGTAATTTCTCTTCTAATTCTTTTGGTAATGGTTCATCGATCCCTTCTTCTGGGTAATCTATAACTACATTTACATGTGATGCCACATCTATAATATTTTGTTTTAAGATTGAGATTTTTTCTTTTAAATCCCCACGTAATTGTTTAAGAGAATTTTCTACACTTTGTTCAGTTTTACCTTTTATAATTTCAATAACAGATTCTGCCTGACTTAAATCTATTCTTCCGTTCATAAAAGCTCTTTTTGTAAATTCCCCTTGTGTTGCAAATTTAGCTCCATTTTTCAATACTATTTCCAAAACTTTATTTGTTATTACAAATCCACCGTGACAATTTATCTCAACAATATCTTCTTTTGTATACGTATTTGGTGCTTTCATAATAGACACTAAAACTTCATCTATTATATTTTTGCCGTCATAAATATATCCAAAATTTATCGTATGAGAAGCTATAGTATCTATATTTTTATTGTTTATCGGCTTAAAAATTTTTTCTAATATTGAAAATGCTTCATCTCCAGAAATTCTTATTATACCAATTCCACCCTCACCAATAGGGGTTGATATAGCTGCAACTGTATCAAACATACATAAAACCTACCTTTTTTTTCTAATAACAATATATCTTTTAGGATCTTTTCCTTCACTATAAGTATCAATATCTTCATAACAATTAACTGCCTCATGAATAATTTTTCTCTCTCTAGGAGGCATTGGATTAAGTTTAACAGCTCTTTCTGTTTCTCTAACTTTAGAAACCATTTTATTGGCAAGATCTTTTAGAGTTTCTTCCCTTTTTGCTTTAAATCCTTCTACATCAATATCAATTTTATATTTATCTAAAATACTAGATAAAAGAAATTCAAAACTATTTAAAGTTTTACCTTTTTTTCCTATTAATATTCCGTTATCTTTACCATTAAAATTAATTAAATATCTACCATTTGTTTCAGTAATATTAAATTTTAAATCTAAATCCATTAATTCGATAAGTTCTTTAACTTTAGTTTCTATCTCAAGTGGAGTTTTCGTCTCTATAACTTCATCATTTGAGATTTTCTTATTCTCATTCTCTTTTTCTTTAAGTATTACTTTATATAAACCACTTGTATTTATAAATCCAAGAATAGATTTAGATTTTTTTAATTCTATAATCTCAAAATTACAATCATTGCCATATTCATCAGTAATTTTTTTAGTAACCTCATCTAAATTACTTCCTTTTACCTCAATTTCCTTATTCAATTAGTATTCACTCCTTTTTTATAAAAAGTTTAAAAATTATTAGTTTTTTATTCTTTTTCAGTTAATTTTACAATATAGTATTGTTGTGCAAAGCTAAATAAACTTGAAAACAACCAATATAATTGTAATCCTGCAGGCATATTTAAAGATATAAAAAATATCATTCCTGGTAAAGTATATTGTAACATCTTCATTTGTAAATTATCATCATTTGTTTTCATTATTTTTTGTTGGAAAAATAAAATTAAACCATTTAATACAGGTAAAATGTATAATTTATCTGGAGTAGTAAGATTAAAATATAAAAAAGTAGTATCGCTTGGGATAATATTTGATAAAGAATCTGTTTTAAGAATACTATATAGAGCAAAGAAGATAGGTATTTGTAAAAATACAGGTAAACACCCACCAACAGGATTTATATTATTATCACTCCAAAGTTTCATCATTTCTGTATTTAATTTATTTGGGTCATTTTTATATTTTTCTTTTAGTTTATCTACTTCAGGTTGTAATTTTTTCATATTTCTCATTGATTTATCCATTCGTAGAGTAAGAGGTAACATAATTAACTTAATTATAATTGTAATTGCTATTATTGATAATCCAAAATTATTAAACAAAAAATTAATATAGATTAAAAATTTTTCCATCATTGTTGGAATAATAGATCTTTGTTTTAACTTAATTTGTAATGTATCTATTATTTTTTCTATATCGCTATCTATAATTAAGCTAAAAATAATTTCTTCTTTCATTATCATCTTTTTCTTGTTATTTATCTCTATAATTGTTTTATTTTTTTTAAAATTATTTTTTATTTTAATTAGTCTATCTTTTTCTATGTCGCTAACTTGATCATTATATATTATATAGTTAATTTCAAATTCAGCAGTTTTAAAATTTTTATTAGATATAATATTGATTTTATTATCAGAAAAACTTATTTTATAGTTATTTTCATAGTTATAAACATCAACATTTTCTTTTGTACAAGATGAAAAGATAAATATAGATACTAAAATAGAAAATAGTATGTATATTTTATTAAGTTTTCGTTTCATAATTTTTCTCCTTAAATTAAAATCTATTTTAACGGATCAAATCCCCCTTTATTAAAAGGATGGCATTTTAAAATCCTTTTTAAACCTAAAAACAAGCCTTTAATAATACCATATTTTTCTAAAGCTTGAATAGTGTAGCTAGAGCAAGTAGGATAAAACCTACAATTTTTACCAAGTAATGGAGAAATTAACTTTTGATAACCTTTGATACTATTAATTAGAATTTTTTTCATATTAAGATATTCTCCTTTTTTAAAATTCTAATAAGATCGTTATTAATATCATTAAGCCTTAAAATATTAATTTTATCACCTATTATTTTTTTAGCAATTAATATTATATCTATATTGTATTTGAAATTATCTAAATTAATTCTTAAAGCTTCTCTAAATAATCTTTTTGTTCTATTACGAACAACAGCATTACCTACTTTTTTACTAGCAACAACACCAATTCTAGAATAAGAAAGATTATTTTTTTTTATATATACTACAATATATTTTCCAAAAAATTTACTATTTGTATTATAGATGTTTTGGAATTCATAATTTTTTTGTATTTTATACATAATAAAATATCTCCTTTTGAAAAACCCGGTGAAATAAAGCACCGGGTTTTATGCTGATAATTTTTTTCTTCCTTTTTGTCTTCTTCTTTTTAGTACGTTTCTTCCACTTTTAGTTTTCATTCTTTGGAAAAAGCCATGATCTTTTTTTCTTTCTTTATTATTTGGTTGAAATGTTCTTTTCAACTAAATTCACCTCCTACAAATATTTAATACATATATAATTAGAAATGTATTGTATAAAAAATAAAAATATTTGTCAAGAAAAATAAATAAAAAAAAATAAAAAAAATAAAAAAGAGTTTTACACAATTACAAATAAAGAAATAATATAATTAAAAATAATAGTAATAGTAGTAGTGGGTGTGGAATTGTTGAAATAGAGATATTATAAGGATTATATCTAAATAAGTATGTTAATTGTTTGTGGAAAAATAATAAGTTCTGCACATTTATTTTTTTAAAAATAAGTTATTAACATATTATTAATATGATATTAACAATGTATTAACAAAAAAAAAGAAAATGTGGAAAAAAAAAATTAGATTAAGTAAAAATAAGGGTGGAATTGTTAATATGAGATTTGAACAAAAAGTGGAAAAAGTGAAAAAAGTCTTTAATTATTCAAATTGTCTTGTGGATAAGTATGTTGAAAAGTGGAAAAGTATTAATTTGTAAATTTTTAAAAAATATGCTATAGTAGCATTATGTGGAAAAAAAATTTGGAGGTAATTTAGTTGTTATGGAAAATAATGCAGAAAAATTGTGGAATAGTATATTAAAAATAGTTTCTCAATTAATAAATGAAGTTGATTACAATTCATGGTTAAAAAATGTTACGCCAAAAAAATTTGAAGATAATAAATTAATAATTAGTGTTGAAAACATTTATCAAAAAAATAAAATTTTAAATTATATTGATAAATTAGAAGAAGCTCTTAATACTATAATGTACGATAATGAACATGTAAGTACAATTGATATAGAGGTTGTTGAGAAAGATAATTTAAAAAATACTGAAAAATTTGATATTCCAGAAAAAAATCATGATTATGAATATGGAAAAAATTATTATGAAGAGAAAAAGACTAGATCTATTAGTTTATTTAACGGAATTAGTAACAATCTTAATAAAAAACATATATTTGAAAATTTTGTTGTTGGTAAAAGTAATGAATTAGCACATGCAGCAGCAGAATTCGTGTCAAATAAACCAGAAAATAATGCAGAAAAAAGTAAATATAATCCTTTATTTATAAATGGAGATGTTGGACTTGGTAAAACACATTTAATGCATGCAATAGGAAATAGATTTCTTGAAATTGATGATAATAAAAAAATATTTTATTGTTCATCAGAACAATTCACAAACGATTTAATAAATTCAATTAATAAAGGTAAAATGATGGAGTTCCGTGCAAAATATCGTAAACTTGATCTTTTATTAATTGACGATATACAATTTTTAGCAGGAAAAGATAGCACACAAGAAGAATTTTTCCATACCTTTAACGAATTACATCAAGATGGTAAACAAATTGTAATCTCAAGTGATAGACCTCCGAAAGATATTTCTAATGTTGAAAAAAGATTGATTTCAAGATTTGAATGGGGATTAACTGTAGATATACAGCAACCTGATTACGAAACAAGAGTTGCTATATTACGTAAAAAAGCTGAAATTGATAAGATAAAAGTTTCTGAAAATGTATTACGATATATTGCTGAAACAATTAATTCTAATATTAGAGAATTAGAAGGTGCATTAAATCAAATAATAGCCAGAGCATCGTTACTTAGAAAAGAGGTTACTATTGATCTTGTACAAGAGGTATTTTTAGACGAGAAAAAAAGTAAATCAAGACATATAAATGAAGAAAAAATACTTGAAAAAGTTGCAGAACATTATAATGCAACATTAGATGAAATTAAATCTAAAAGTAGAAAAAAAGAGATTGCAGTGCCTAGACAAGTTGCTATGTATTTTATACGAACTATGTTAGATAAACCATTTAAAGAGATAGGAAATTTATTTAGTGGAAGAGATCATTCAACTGTAATGCATAGTGTTGATAAAATAGAAAAAGATATTAAATTAGATAAAAATTTTGAAAAAGATATTAATCTTATAAAAGATGAGATAATGACTAATTAAAAAAGGGTGGTGGAAGTTTACTAAATTAGATATTGGTAAACACTAAATGGAAGTTGTAGAGATTAAAACAGAGTATATAAAGCTAGATCAATTTTTAAAACTATCTAATGTTGTAAGTATGGGATCCGATGCGAAAATGCTTATATTAGAGGGATTAATTAAGGTTAATGGTGAAGTTGAATTAAGACGAGGAAAAAAATTATATAATGATGATCAAGTTCAATTTCAAGAGGAAATATTTAAAATAAAATCAAATCAAGGGGTGTAGAATTGTATTTAACTGGTATTAATTATTTAAATATAAGAAATTTAATATCAGCAAAATGTTTATTTAGTAAAAAAATTAATTTTTTTTATGGTAAAAACGGACAAGGAAAAACTAGTTTAATAGAGGCTATTTACTTTGGTATCACTGGAAAAAGTTTTAGAACATCAAATATAAAAAATATATTAAAATATAATGCTAAATCAGGTGCAGTCTTTATTCAGTATACTGAAAAGGATATGGAAAAAAATATTGCATTAAACTATAAAAATGGTAAAAAAGAATATTTTTATAATAAAAATAAAATTATGTATGATGAATTTTTTGGAAAAATAAATGTTATCTCTTTCATACCAGATGATATTAATCTTATAATGAGTTCCCCTTCTACAAGAAGAAATTTCTTTGATTACGAGATATCACAATCAAATTTCACATATTACAGTAAACTGAAAGAATTTAATCAAATTCTAAAAATAAGAAATAAATATATAAAAGAGAGAAAACATAAAACAGATATATTTAAAATATATAATGATAAATTTATTGAAATATCAAGTGAAATAATGGAAATAAGATATGAATATATAAATAAAATAACAGTTCTATTAAATTTAAATTATAGAAAACTATTTAATAATAAAACAGAACTATATCTAAAATATATCCCTTCTGTGGAGATCGTAAATATAAAAGAGGTACATAATATATTTCAAGAGATTTTAAATACTCAATTAGAGAAAGATTTATATTATGGATACACATCAATTGGTCCACAGAAAGACGACTTTATGTTTTTATTATCAGGATTAGAAAGTAAAAATTTCTCATCCGAAGGCGAAAAACGTTCTGTTATTTTTGCATTAAAAATAGCAGAAATTGACATGATAATAAAAGAAAAGAAGGAAGCACCAATTTTTTTAATTGATGATATTATTTCATTTTTTGATTCCGAAAGACAAAAAAAAGTAATAGAGTATTTTAAAAAAAGAAATATGCAGCTATTTATTACATCAACAGAGAAAATAGATATTGATGCTAAGTTTTTTAAAATTGAGGAAGGTGTATTGTATGAAGAGTATTAAAAGCCTTTCAAATGTTATACAAAATGAGATAAATAAAAATATAAATTTTAAATTTAATTATATAAAAAGTAATTGGGATAAGATCATAGGAGATAATTTATCATTAAAAACTTCACCAAATTTCATAAAAAATGGTATAATATATATTACTGTTGCAAATTCAGCCTGGTTACAAGAATTAAATTTTTTAAGATTTAAATTAATTAAAAACATTAATGAATTTATAAGTGAGGAATTTATAGAAAATGCTAAATTTAAAGTAGGTATAATAAAGAATGAAACCAATATGTATGAAGGTAAACAAAATATTGATATATCAAAAGAGATAGAGAGTATCTCTTTAAATAGAGAGGATATTAGAAGAATAAAAGAGAATATAAAATTTATAGAAGATAATGATTTAAAGTTTAAATTATATAATATTATTTCTAAAAATATAAAAAGGGAAAAATATTTATTAAATACTACCTATAAAAAATGTAAAAATTGTGGGATATTATATAATGGAAATGGGAATATCTGTTATCTTTGTAAAAGTGATTATCGTGAGAAATTTCATAAAAATATATATTACGCAATATTAAATAATCCGAAAAAAACATTTTATGAATTTAAACAGCTATATCCTGATATAGATTCAGAACTTTATGATAAACTAAAAATAAAAGTTATAGATCATATTGATAATAAAATAGATGGGTTGTTACTGGAAAAAATGTATAATAAAGTATATATTTATGCGTATAAATATGTGATTTTAACTAAAAATATATATGATAATGATAAAATAGAGGTTGAAATTGAAAATTTAATAGACAAAAGATTAGAAAAAATAAAAAAAGATAAAATTAATGAAGAACGTTATAAAAAAAGTTTCATGTGAAACATTTTTGAAAAATAGAAAGGTTGTGTAGTTTGTATATTTTTATAGAAAATAATTTTTTTATTAATTTAAAGGAGATAGTATCAATAATAAGTTATGAAAATTATAAATTAATGGGAAAAACTAGTGATTTTTTTGAGGTTAATAGACGAAAAATTATTGATTTATCAAGTGGAGAGAAAAAAAGTGTAATAATCACAGATAAAAATATTTATGTTAGTTCATATACTTGCAGGACACTTGAATCTAGAGGAAATGAGTATATTAATATAAAATATAAATTAAGATAATTAAATTTTTATATTTTAAAATATATGATTAACTAAAAAGGAGGGAATTATAGCAAAATATATATTTATTTTATAGTTTTGCATAATTATATAAAAATATGGAAGAGATTGTTAATAATAAATATGACGCCGAAGAAATTACTGTATTAGAGGGACTTGAAGCTGTACGAAAAAGACCTGGAATGTATATTGGTTCAACTTCGATAAAAGGATTACACCATTTAGTATATGAAATTGTAGATAATAGTGTTGATGAAGCACTAGCAGGACATTGTGATTTTATTGACATACAGATATTGCCAGAAAATATTATTGAAATTTCTGATAATGGTAGAGGAATTCCAACAAATATTCATCCAATTCATAATAAATCTGCTCTTGAAATTATAATGACTGTATTACATGCAGGTGGTAAATTTGAAAAAAATGGATATAAAGTATCAGGTGGACTACATGGAGTAGGTGCTGCAGTTGTAAATGCACTATCTGAATGGTGTGAAGTTATTATAAAAAGGGATGATAAAATTTGGTATCAAAAATATAAAGAGGGAATACCAGAAGAGGATGTAAAAAGTATTGGGGAATACAACGACCATAAAACTGGTACAACAATAAGATTTAAAGCAGATCATAAAATATTTGATACGTTAGAGTATGAATTAGATGTATTAAAGTCAAGAATCAGAGAACTATCTTATCTTAATAAAGGATTAACACTATCTATTACAGATAAAAGAGGAGAAGAGGTTAAATCTGAGACATTTAAAAAAGATGGTGGAATTATCGACCTTATTAATGAATTAGAATTAAATGATAAAAAATTAATCGATACACCAATATATATGTACGGTGAGGAAGATGATGTAGTTGTTGAAATGGCAATTATATATACAACTTCACAAAGAGAAAATATATATTCTTTTGTAAATAATATTAATACACATGAAGGAGGAACACATGTAAGCGGATTTAAAACAGCACTTACAAGAGTTATAAATGATTCTGCAAGATCGCTTGGTTATATAAAAGAGAAAGATGGTAATTTTCAAGGTAGCGATGTACGTGAGGGAATTGTTGCAGTATTAAATACTAAAATCCAAGAACCGCAATTTGAAGGACAAACAAAAACAAAACTTGGTAATTCTGAAGTGACAGGGATTGTGTCTTCAATATTATCAAAACATTTAAAAGATTATTTAGATGATTATCCGAAAGATACTAAAAATTTAATAGAAAAAATAGTTATGACAAAACGAGCTAGAGAAGCAGCTAAAAAAGCGAGAGAATTAGTACTTAGAAAAAGTGCACTAGAGATAGGCTCTTTACCAGGGAAACTAGCCGATTGCTCTTCAAAAGATCCCGCTGAATGTGAAGTATATATAGTTGAAGGAGATTCTGCTGGTGGATCAGCTAAACAAGGTAGAGATAGAAAGTTTCAAGCAATATTACCGCTTAGAGGAAAAATACTAAATGTAGAAAAAGCTGGATTACATAAATCACTAGAAAATAATGAGATAAAAGCAATGGTAACAGCATTTGGTACAAATATCGGTGACGATTTTGATATTGAAAAGTTAAGATATCATAAAATTATTATAATGACCGATGCTGATGTAGATGGTGCCCATATTAGAACACTATTACTTACATTTTTCTATAGATATATGAAGGAGATAATAGATGCAGGAAATGTATTTATTGCTCAACCACCATTATATAAAGTAAGTCAAGGTAAAAAAGTTACATATGCTTATTCCGATGAAGAACTAAAAAAAATAACAGCTGATATTGAAAATAGAAATTATAATCTACAAAGATATAAAGGGTTAGGGGAAATGAATCCAGAACAACTTTGGGAAACGACTATGAATCCAGAAACAAGAAGTTTATTAAAGGTAAAATTAGAAGATGCTAGTTATGCAGATGTAATTTTTGATATTTTAATGGGAGATAAAGTGGAACCAAGAAGACAATTTATAGAGGAACATGCTAAAAATGTCAGAAATTTAGATATTTAGTAAAAAGTATATATAATATTTATACAATGAAAAAGGAAGGCGGTGAAAAACTGCTAACAATTATATATTTATTAAGATAATTATATAATTAGAAATTTAATATTTAGGATAAATTTTGTTAGTAGTAAATATATGTCAAATAATGAAATACCTATTTATATAGAGGATGAGATAAAAGCATCATATTTAGATTATTCCATGAGTGTAATAGTAAGTCGTGCTCTACCAGATGTAAGAGATGGATTGAAACCGGTACATAGAAGAATACTTTATGCAATGCATGATATGGGAATGTTCCACGATAAACCTTTTAAGAAATCAGCAAGAATCGTTGGGGAAGTATTGGGGAAATACCATCCACATGGTGACTCTGCAGTTTATGGTGCAATGGTTAGGATGGCACAAGATTTTAACTATAGATATGAACTTGTAAATGGACATGGAAACTTCGGTTCAATAGATGGAGATTCTGCTGCTGCAATGAGATATACTGAAGCTAGAATGGCAAAAATAACATCAGAATTATTAGGTGATCTTGATAAAAATACTGTGGATTTTAGAAAAAACTTTGACGACAGTTTAGATGAACCACAAGTTATGCCAGCGAAATTACCAAATTTACTTTTAAATGGAGCATCTGGTATTGCAGTAGGTATGGCTACAAACATTCCACCACATAATCTGAAAGAGGTTGTAGATGGAATTATAGCAGTTATCGATAATAGAGATATCTCAATTGAAGAATTAATTAAAATTATAAAGGGTCCAGATTTCCCTACAGGTGGAATTATAAACGGAACTAGAGGGATAAAAGAAGCATATCTAACAGGTCGTGGAAAAGTAAGAGTAAGAGGAAAAGTAGAAATAGAGGAATTAAAAAATGGTAAGGAAGCTATAATTATAAATGAAGTACCTTATCAAGTAAATAAAGCAAGATTAATTGAGAAAATAGCGAGTTTAGTTAGAGATAAAAAAATAAAAGGGATATCAGATTTAAGAGATGAATCAGATAGAGACGGAATAAGAGTTGTAATAGAATTAAGAAGAGGGGAAAGTTCTCAATTAGTTTTAAACAAACTTTATAAGTATACAGAATTAGAAAATACATTTGGAATTATTATGTTAGCTTTAGTTAATAATGAACCAAAAGTTCTTAATTTAAAAGAAATTCTTACTTATTATATAGAACATAGATTCGAAGTGATAACAAGAAGAACAAAATTCGAACTTGATAAAGCGGAAAAACGTGCCCATATATTAGAAGGATTTAGAATTGCTCTAGATAATATTGATAAAATTATTAAGATAATCAGAGCATCTAGTGATGGTAAAGAAGCAACAGATAAATTAATGGAGAATTTTGAATTAACAGAAGTGCAAGCTAAAGCGATATTAGATATGAAATTACAAAGATTAACAGGATTAGAGAGAGATAAAATAGAAGCTGAATATAAAGATCTTTTAGCTCTTATAGAACATCTTAAAAATATACTTGCAAATGATTATAAAATATATGAGATAATAAAAGAGGAAATAATTAAAATAAAAGAGGATTTTGGCGATGAAAGAAGAACTGTAATTCAAACAAAAGCTAAAGAGATTAATATGGAAGATCTTATAAAAGATGAAAGAGTAATTGTTACAATTACTAATAAAGGATATACAAAACGGATGACTTTAGATAAGTATAAAGCACAAAATAGAGGGGGACGTGGTATATCAGCTCATAATACTGAAGAAGATGATTTTGTAGAGAATATGTATATTGCATCTAATTTAGATACGTTACTTATATTTACAAATACTGGTAAAGTATATACTATAAAGGTATATGAAATACCAGAAAGTTCAAGACAATCAAGAGGAAGGTTAATTGTTAATCTTATTAATTTAGAAAACGAAGAAAAAGTACGTGCTGTTATGTGTGTAAGAGAATTTTCTGAGGATAATGAGGTTTTCTTCTTAACAAAACTTGGAGTTGCAAAGAGAACGAATTTAAGTCTATTTAAAAATGTGAATAAAGCAGGATTAAGAGCAATTAACTTAAAAGATGAAGATGACCTAATATTTGCAGGAGTAACAAACGGAACGAATGAACTATTTATTGCAACTAAATTAGGATATTCAATTAAATTTAAAGAAGAAGATGTAAGGGTAATGGGTAGAAGTGCATCAGGAGTAAAAGCTATTAGACTTAGAAAAGATGATGTAGTAGTTTCTGGTATGATAATATCAAATAATGAAAATACTGTTCTAACAATTACAGAGAAAGGGTATGGAAAACGTACAAAATTATCTGAGTATACACTTCAATCAAGAGGTGGAAAAGGTACAATTAACATAAAAGTAGATGAAAGAAATGGAAATGTTGTTCAAGTAAAAGAAGTTGTTGAAAATGATGAATTAATGCTTATTACTCTAGGTGGAATACTAATTAGAACTTCTGTAAATAATATATCTGTAATAGGTCGTGCAACAAGAGGAGTTAGAGTAATGAAAATAAATCCTGATGATAATGTTGTGGCAATCATAAAAATATGTAATGAAGATAAAGAGGATGAACAGTTATCATTATTTAATCTAAATTCGGAGAATAAATCAGAATCGGAAAATCAAAAATTACTAGAATATGAAAACTATGAAGATAATGATGAGGATTATGAAGAAGATGATAATGAAAATTTATATGATGATGAAGAATAAAAATAAAAAGACTATGAACTTAAGTGAGTAGTCTTTTTTTATTTTTAGATTACTATAAAGTTATCCACAAAAGTATCGATTTTAATAAACGTTTTATTAAAAGTTATCCACTTTTTAACATTTTTTTCCACATTTGTAAAAATAATAAAAAAATCGTTGAAATTTATCTAATTATGTAGTATAATAAGATTTGATAATTTTTTAAAATGAGGGATTTTTTTAAAGAAGAAGGGATATTATTAGTTTATTAGAAATTCGAGATATGTATTAAAAAAAAATGAGAAGGGGTGAAAAAATGTCAAAGGTAATATTAAAAGATTTGACAAAAGTATATCCAAATGGTTTTAAAGCAGTTCACGGTCACAATTTAGAGATTAAAGATGGTGAATTTATGGTATTCGTAGGACCATCAGGATGTGCGAAATCTACAACGCTAAGAATGATAGCGGGGTTAGAAGATGTAAGTGGTGGAGAGGTAATAATAGGGGATAAGGTGGTAAATAACGTAGCACCAAAAGAGAGAAATATAGCAATGGTATTCCAAAACTATGCTTTATATCCACATATGGATGTAAGAGAAAACTTAGCATTTGGATTAAAATT
>JAAYPW010000136.1 GCA_012519615.1 Fusobacteriota bacterium | reverse complement strand
TTAGGGTTAATCTCAATGTCATACGGTTATATTTATGTAGCTCAAGTATCAATGGGAGCAAACCAAAGTCAATATTTAAAAGCAATTCAAGAAGCTGAAGCATATCCAGGACCAAGCTTAATTATTGCATATTCACCTTGTGTAAACCATGGAATTAGAAAAGGTATGGGAGCATCACAAACTGAAGAAAAACTTGCAACAGAAGCTGGATACTGGCCAATATATAGATATAATCCTTTATTATTAAAAGAGGGTAAAAATCCATTTACATTAGACTCTAAAGAACCAGATTGGACAAAATATCAAGAGTTTTTAAATGGAGAAGTAAGATATACATCACTTAAAAAATCATTCCCAGAAAAAGCTGAAGAGATGTTTAAACGTAATGAGAAAGAAGCAAAAGAAAGATGGGAACAATATAAAAGACTTGCTGCATTAGATTACAGTAAAAAAGATTAAGGAATTAAGCGTTACATTAAATTGTAACGCTTTTTTTTTAAAAGTAGGAAAAAAAAATATTTGTAGTATATTATACTAAAGAAAAAAAGGGTGATGTAATGAAAAATTATAGAAAAGAGCTATTTTATAATACAAATACAAGGAGAAAGATTATTAATATCACTAGAGAAATTGAAAATTGTGTAAACGAAAGCAGCATTAAAGAGGGACTTTGCCTTGTAAATGCAATGCATATTACATCTAGTGTATTTATAAATGATGATGAAAGTGGTTTACATGCAGATTTTGAAATTTGGTTAGAAAAACTTGCACCAGAAAAGCCATATTCTCAATATAAACATAACGGGTATGAAGATAATGGAGATGCACATTTAAAAAGAACAATTATGGGAAGAGAAGTGGTAGTTGCAATTACTAAAGGTAAATTAGATTTTGGTACATGGGAGCAAATCTTTTATGGTGAATTTGATGGGCAAAGAGAAAAAAGAGTTTTGGTAAAAATAATTGGAGAATAACTTAATTTAGAAGGTGAAATAATGGAAGAACAATTAATATATAAGGAAATATTAGAAAAATTAAATAAAGGAATATTGATAATATGTGAGAATAGTGTATGTTTTATTAATGAAATTGCTAAAAAAATACTTCCTTTTCAAAATTATAATAATATCCCATTTGAAATTTTACCGCATCAATTGAAAAAAATAATAAATAATTCTAAGGAATTAGAAAATACAGAAATAACAATAAATGAAAAAACTATAGAGATTGAATTATATGTTATTTATAATGGGAAGAAAAAATATACCATAACCACTTTAAAAGATATTAGTATAAAAAAAAATAGTGAAATTTTAAAAAATCGTGAAAATAAGTTCGCAACACTTGGTGAATTATCACTTTCAATTGCTCATGAAATAAGAAATCCTTTAAATATTATTAGGGGGTTCGCACAGTTAATAGATGAATCTAATGATGTCGAATTTATTAAAGAAAATATTAAAATAATCATTCAAGAAACAGATTCTCTTGTTAATTTAGCAAATTTTCTTTTAAAATATGGAAAAGATGAAAATATTAAGGAAGATAAAATTGAAATTGCAAGTTTTCTTGAGAAAATTCTTGTACGTTTAAAAATTGAGAATATTGTAAATATTGAGTTTGGAAAAGAAGATATATACATATATGGCGATAAAGAAAAATTAACACAAGTTGCATTAAATATAATAAAAAATGGTTTAGAATCAATAGAAAATTGCGAACAAAAAATTTTTAATATAAAAATATATAAAAAAAATAAATACATTATAATATCATTTGAAAATAGTGGTAAATTTGAAAAAAATCAAAATTTAAAAAATTTATTTATTCCGTTTTTTACTACAAAATCAGAAGGAGTTGGGCTAGGATTAGCTATATCAAAAAAAATTATAGAAAAACATATTGGAAAAATTTACGCTGTAAAAAATAGATACGGTGGATTAACTTTTAAAATTATTTTTATAAATAAATAAATAAATAAATAAAAGGGGGATAAAATGAAAAAAATAAAATTCTTATTAATACTAGTAATTATATTTTCACTTTTTGGTTGTGGTGGTAGCAGTAATAATTCTAATGATAGCTACAAATCTAATCAAAAAATGGAAAAAATATTAGATGATTACAGAATATATCTAAATTCAATAGAGGAAGGTAAAAACTTAAAAAATTCATTAGATGATGGGATTTATATCTATTTAGAGAGTATAACTAACAATAAAAAACTCCATTTTTATAGTATGGAAACATTATCTCAAATGGATAATTTATCAATGGAAGAGTTAATAAAAATCATATCTATTGAAGCACAAAGAAAAAATGTATTAGTTGTAGTAGATGATAATTATGTGGATTTATTTAATTATAAAAGTATTGACGATATTTCTAACAATAGATTTGCGCCAGATATTGAAATAGGAACAATTATAGAAAATAGCGATAATTTAGTAGTTGGAAATCTAGACAATAAGTTAATTATAGACACAATTAGAGAATTTAACAAAAGTAGTTTTATAATTACAACAAGACAGAATATTAGTGAATTTACATTTACAGAATCAGAATTAAAAAGTGTAAAATTTCGGATAGCAGATAAAAATAATCTTAAAAATTATTTTGAAGCAAGTATAAACAAAATCATAGATAATAATAATATTATGATACAATTAGATAATGAGGAAAAATTAAATAATGACGTTGTGTATATATTAAGTTCAAATAGTTTATTTTATAGTGGCGTATCAATAATAACAACTAATTTAATAGAAAAAAATTATATAACTAATATTATAGATATAACTAATGATAGTTTTTCAATTGTAATGAATGATAATGTAAACAAAGATACAATTAAAATTGATGATTTTTATATAAAAGTAATAATTGAAAATGGATATGCTCATGAAATTAATAATTTAAAAATTAGTAATATTTCAGAAAATATAATTAAATTTAAATTTAATAGTGTATCAAATTTATCGAATAATTATATTTATAAAATTAAATATAATAATCAAATGATTTTATCAGAATTAACTTATATTATAGAAAAAGATACAACAAAACCAGTAATTACATTAATAGGTGAAAGTGAAATAAATCTATATGTAGGTGATAATTATATAGAACAAGGTGCAACAGCTAAGGATAACATAGATGGAGATATAACAGAAAATATTGTAATAACAGGTAATGTAAATACAAATAAAGCTGGAGAATATAAAATAAAATATAATGTGAAAGATAGTA
>JAAYPW010000135.1 GCA_012519615.1 Fusobacteriota bacterium | reverse complement strand
TTTAAATTATTCTCTTAACACACATGCAATATAATGTTCATCGCCTATTTTTTTTAGACTAGGATTAATCTCTTTACATCTATTAGTTTTTTCATTACATCTATCATAAAATTTACATCCGGTAATATCTATAGATAAACTAGGTGGGCTCCCCTCTATAAATTCTAGTTCATCTCGTTTATCATACAATAATGGTGTCGCTTTTAGAAGTCTAGCTGTATATGGATGATTTATCTCCCCACTATAAATATCTTTATTTGTCCCAATTTCCACAATCTCCCCACCATACATTACACATATTCTATCTGCTATTTCAGAAACAACACCTAAATCATGTGTTATAAATATAAATGAGATATTTAACTCTTTTTTCAATGTTTTAATTAAGTTAATTATTTGTGCTTGTACTACTACATCAAGAGCCGTTGTTGGTTCATCGAATATAATAACTTTTGCCTCTAAATAGAGTGCCATTGCAATTACAATCCGTTGTTTTTGCCCACCTGACAATTGATGGGGATATCTATTTAAAATATCCTCTGTAAGTCCTACCTCTTTTATATATTTTGCTATAGTTTCCATAGCTTTTTTCCTGTTTTTCCCCATATGAATGTAATATGTTTCAAGCATAATATTTTTTATAGTAATTACCGGTGTTAGTGAAGTCATTGCACCTTGAAATACCATAGCGATCTCTTTCCATCTTATCTGTTTTCGTATATCATTTTCATTTAAACTAGTGATAGTTTTCCCATTTAATATTATCTCCCCGTCTACAATTTCACCAGGAATATTTGGCATCATCATAAGAGATAATGCAAGCGAACTTTTCCCACAACCAGATTCACCAACTACACCAAGAGCTTCCCCTTTATATAGATGAAAAGTAAGATTATTTACAGCTTTTACATCTCTATCTTCCAATTTATAGTACATACTTAGATTTTTTACATTAAGAATTTTTTCTCTCTCCATATGATTTTATCACCTATCTTGTTTTAATTTTGGCATAAATATTTTATCCAATGAAAATCCTACAAATGCAAAACTCATCCCAACTACAGTTATCATTATACCTGGTGGGATAATCCACCACCAAAGCCCCTTTATAACAGCACCTGATGTTTTAGCATCTTGTAACATCTGCCCCCAAGTTATAATTGTTGTATCACCTAATCCAATTATACTAATTCCAGCCTCTGCTAATATTGCACTAGGCACTGCCAATGCCATACTTGCAAATGAATACGGTATTAATAATGGTAGCATATGTGTAAATATTATCCTACAATTACTTGCACCGAGCACCCTCGACGCCTCAATGAAGCTCTCCTCTTTTATCTGTAATCCTATACTTCGTACAGTTCGAACCGATCCCGTCCAACCTAATGCACTCATTAATATAATAAATGTCCATATACTCGGTTTGAATACTGCTGATAACACAATAAGTATTGGTAATAATGGAATATTTACGAAAAATTCATATATTCTTTGCATTATTGCATCGGTAAATCCACCATAATATGCACTAATAATCCCATAAATTACACCAATTGCCACAGAGATAAATGACACCATAAATCCAATTAGAAGTGCCCATTTCACACCGGCAATAATTCCACTCCACACATCACGTTTATAGCTATCTGTCCCCATTATTCCAGAGATTTTCCCTATGATATACATATTCATATCTTTTATATCGCTCTCTTCCCCGACTAATGCTACCTTTACAATTATATTATATCTCCCTTTCTCAATTTTGTCTCCACCGATTTCATTAAATATAATCTCCATTGGGTCAATTAAATTGTAGTTATCAGAAATTTCATGTTTTTTCCCTTTAACATAGTTATAAATTCCCTGTTTGGATTCGTTATAAATAGAGAGTGTATCCAATTTATAATCTAAATTATCATAATTTTTTCTAAATAATCTTATCTCCTCATTGGAATTCTCTTTTTTTATGAAAAAATTTAATACTACTTTCCCTTTTATTGCATAGTTTAATTTAATATCACTTGGTGGATAATCGTATTTAAAATTATACTCTATATTGTAATCTCTTGTGGTGATTTTACTACTTTTTTTCTCCTCAAACGAATTTACCATAACCACCTCTGACAACGGATATTTTTTACTAGAGAGATAATTTAACCAAATAGGTTTCCCATTTTGAGGGTTATTTTCCCAATACTCAATATTTCTCCATTCTTTACTAGCATCCCCGAAACTAACAACTTTTTTTTCAAATATAACTACTAAAAGTAAGATGAAAATAATTATTATCCCAAATACACCGGTTTTTATTTTTTTATATTCATTCCAGAAATTTATGATTTTTTTGAATATATTACTCTCCAATTTTCCCACCTACTTTTATACGTGGATCTAGCATTCCATATATGAAGTCAAGAAATACTATTCCTATTATATATATTGCCGTTGTAAAAGCTAAATTTCCCATTAAAACAGGGATATCATTTTGCTCATTTGCTATTAAATATAAATTTCCCATACCAGGCCAATTAAATATTGTCTCAAAAATAAGCGACCCAGAAAAAGAACCTAGAAATGACATTAAAATTATAGTTACAATTGGTGGTGCACTACTTCTAAGTCCGTGATTATATAAAATTCTACTTTCGCTTAGTCCTCTAGCCCTTGCACTTACAATATAGTCCTCCTGAAGTGTCCCTAATACAATATTTCTTATAATAAATCCACCACCCCATACACCGGTAATAACTAATATAAGCACTGGAAGTGATAAGTGGTGCAAAATATCCATATAATATCTAATCGGTTCCTCTATTAATGGCATTTTTCTCATACCACCTGATGGGAATAATTTTAATTCATAAGAAAAATACATTATTGCCATCATCCCTATCCACCAAGTTGGGATTCCAAATAAAATCATTGTAATAAATGTTGTAGTTTTATCCATTTTACCACCAGGTTTTCTAGCTTTTTTTAGTCCCAATAAAATAGATAATAACGTGGTAATTATTTGTGCAGTGGAAAATAATAAAATTGTATTTGGTAATACATCTAAAATTATATCTTTTACTTTTTTAGAACCATTTTTTGATGACATTACAGTTGATTCACCAAAATCAAATAAAAGCGTCCTATAGGTTCGCTTTGTTACACGTACATATATTGATTTATCAAGATCATTTAATTCATAATAATATTTTTTCTTTTCATTAATATAGTTCTCAATATTAATATCACGATTTTCTTTCATAATTGCAACTTTTTCTGCTCGTAAAGTCTCATCTATATTAGCTATAAGAGTTCTTTCTACTACAGTATTGAATATTATTGAATAAGTTAAAATTAATATTACATACATAATTATTCCGAAAATTATCCTATTAATAAAATATTTATACATAATTCACCAATAAATTTTAAATTTACTGGTTTTTCACCACCTTTTTTATATTATTATGTATATTATACATTAGTTTTCATTATAAAACAAAAAATATTTAAAAAAATTTAAATTATTTTTGATTTTGTGATCTACGTCACAGACAATTTTTTATTTTTATGCTATAATAGATTTATCAGGTGGGAACCTGATACTAAAATTATCTTAATTGATAATTTTAACTCTCTCATAATCTCACATCCAGACAACGGTGAGTTACTTAATTATCGGAATA
>JAAYPW010000134.1 GCA_012519615.1 Fusobacteriota bacterium | reverse complement strand
TATGATATAGTTTTAATAGATGGTAGTGAGATTAAAACTGGAATAGAGGCTGGAGAGATTCACTATTTAGATATATTTAATATGTTTGAAAAAGATGATAGAATTTATTTTACTAGTCTATACGGTAGCGAAATAAAAGCACTTCTTACAGGAGCATCAAAATTTGGGAAAAATGGTCATATAAATACAGCAGGGATTTATTGGGAAGATAGTGGTAATGGAAATATTCAAAATATAAAAATAAATGGAGTTAATTTAATTTTAGATAGAAAATATTCTGTAGTTACAAATGAATCTATTGCCCTAAAGAAAAATTTTTATGAATTAATACCATCTACAACACAGTTTTATAGAGGTAAATACCCAATATTTATGGTTGTAGCAGATTATATAAGAGAATTAAAAGTATTAGATAAAAGTTACATATTAGAAAAAAGACATGTAAAAAAAGGAGAATAAATATGAAAAAAAATATATTATTAATATTAATATTTAGTTTGTTACTATCAATTTATGTAAGTGCCAGTGAATACGCTGATGTTCCTTTATCTGTAATTATGGAGAATAGATATGAAAAATTTGATGATCAAGGTAAAATGGAATTGGAATCAACTTTAAGAGCATTAGAAGCAAAGGATAAAGAGATATTATATTTAAAAAATCAATTACAAAACACAGAATCGAGTAAAAAAACTAATAAAAAAGTGAAAAAAAATGTTGCTGTAGGTGAAAAGAAAAAAATATTAAATAAAGAGATAAAATATAAAGATGAAATTTTATTAGAACCATATACAAATATTGTTGTAAAAGGTGGATTAAAATTACCTAGTAAAGTAAGTGTACAAGATGCAAAAGTAGATACAGGTGTGAAAGGTGATATTGAATATATAAAAGGAGATTTATTTCTTAAAGGATTAGAACTAGGTGGAGGGATAGGATTTGATTTTATAACATGGATAAATGATAATACAACTGTAGACGGTTCAATAGTTGTAGGTGAAGATGTATCTACAACAGAGACAACATTTGTTGACTATAAAACAAGTATTATAATGGTTCCACTGTATTTAACTGCAAAATATAATCCGAATTTAGAGATAAAATTTTTAGATAATACATATGGTTTTTTAAAATTGGGATATAATGTAGGAATTGGCGGAGATGTAAAAGTTGCAGGTAGTATGTTTTATGGGTTAGGTATTGGAAAAAATATAGGTAATTTTGGTGTAGAGCTTGAATATAATGCAATTAAATTTAATGCAGATTACAGTAAAAATCATTATGAAAACTCTACTTTAGAGAAAAAAATTGATATATCAAATAATAGAATATCTTTAAATGTAACGTATAAATTTAGTATATAGATATAAAAAATAGTATTTTGAGAAATCAAGATGCTATTTTTTTATACAATAAATATCGTTTGAGCTTTATAATAATTTTTATTTCATAGAAATTATTATTTAATGCCAAAATTTTAAATATAATTTCATGATGTTTTTCCATTTAATATTTTTAATCTAAAAAATCATACATTTTTATTGATACTTGTGTCATTATTTTGGGTATACACATACGATTTTTATTTAGTAAAATACTAAGTTATAGAAGTACTATGTAATAATAATTAAGAGTAAGTTTCTCACCTACATTCTTTTAACCCGTATGCATCTCATATCTAAAATGATGTTTTGGCTTTAAATTTCATTTTTCTAAGCTATATGCTATAATCTTTTGCCTTTAATTCGTGTGAATCTATGTTTATCTGTGTTTAAAATTAAATTTTGAATTTTATTTAAATTTTATTCTAACGTGATACCTAAAAGTAATCTATCTAAATTATTATGATATCTAAGATTTTATATATCAACATTAAATGGTGTAGCTATTTAATTGGTATAATCATACATTCTTATTTTAGAATATATATTTAATATTTATATATAATTAAATTAAGGTTTTTATATACTTTTATAAAAAAAAATGATATAATTAATATTATAAAAATAGGAGATGAGAAAATGTTACTTGTTATAGGATTTATATTACTAATTTTTGGAGCCAATCGGTTAGTAGATTCATCATCATTACTTGCTAAGAGATTAGGAGTTTCAGATATTGCAATAGGGTTAACAATAGTTGCATTTGGAACTTCATCACCAGAATTAGTTGTAAATATATTTGCATCTGTAAATAAAAATAGCGATATTGTCCTTGGTAATATAATTGGAAGTAATATATTTAATATTTTAATAATTTTAGGTATATCAGCTATTATTTATCCAATTAATATAAACAAAAACACTCTTTTTAAGGAGATCCCATTTACAATAATATCAGCGGTTTTAATTTTTATTTTATCTAACAATTTATTTGTCATTGAAAATGATTATATAATTTCTAGAAAAGAAGGTATAATCCTTTTATTGTTTTTTGCAATGTTTTTATATTATACTTTTACAATAATGAAAAAAGGGGTAGATAAAGAGGAAGCATTAATTAATAATAAAGGTGTTTTATATCATCTGTTTTTTATAATACTTGGAATTATTTTATTAACAATAGGAGGAAAACTAATTGTAGATGATGCAACATCTTTAGCGACTAAACTTGGTATTTCGCAAAGAATGATTGCGATTACAATAGTTGCATTTGGAACATCTCTACCAGAATTAGCCACATCGGTGGTTGCAGCTATTAAAAAAAATTCAGATATAGCAGTTGGAAATATACTAGGATCCAATGTTTTTAATATATTCTTTATAGGGGGATTAAGTGCTATTATTAATCCTGTAAAAGTATCAAAAGGGGGAAATTTTGATTTAATTATAAATATTGTCATAACGGTTATTTTATTTTTATTGTTTATTACAGG
>JAAYPW010000133.1 GCA_012519615.1 Fusobacteriota bacterium | reverse complement strand
CAAAACATCCAATTTGAAACAGACTTAAAATTAATAAAAAAACTATACTTAATTTTTTCATCCATTTTCCCCCTCTCATTACATTTTATTTATTATATTTAACTACACATCCATAATAAGTTTACAATATTTTTTTTCATTTTTTCAAGTTTTTAAATAATTCTTACATTATAATATTCTAAAAGATTAATGTTAATTCTTTTTTTATTAAATATAATACAGTTTTTTTATATTATATCTATAATTATAAATTCTTAAACAAGAATATACTCTTTTTCAAATTTATCATGTGCAAAAAATGCCATCATTTATTTTTTCCTTAGAAAAAAGTAACAAAATTTTAATCTATTAACTAAAATTATATATTTAAAGTACAAATTGTAGATATGCCATATTTTTTTTAGTAAAATACTATACAATACGTTAAATTCAGTATTTTTTATACATACCTATATTAAATTTATTAATTAATTTTAATTAAAAAAAAATTAAACTTATAAATCAGAATTATTTACAAAAAAAAAAAATTATGTTATAATGTATTTGTAATATAAAATAGGCTAATGTAGTTAATTTAGCATTTAATTTTAAGGAGGTTTTGTAAAAATGTCAACACACAATCTAAACCCATTAGTAAGTGCACAATTACAAGTCAAAAAAGCTTGTGATGCACTAAATTTAGAACCAGAAGTTTATGAATTGCTTAAAGAACCAGAAAGAATTATCGAAGTTTCTATTCCTGTTAAAATGGATGATGGCTCTGTGAAAGTATTTAAAGGTTATCGTGCATCACATAACACTGCAATTGGACCTGCAAAAGGTGGAATAAGATTTCATATTGGAGTTAATCCTGATGAAGTAAAAGCTTTATCAATATGGATGACATTTAAATGTGGAGTTATGGGAGTTCCTTATGGTGGAGGTAAAGGTGGAATTACTGTTGATCCTCTTACATTATCAAAAGGTGAATTAGAAAGACTTTCTAGAGGTTATGTACAAAAAATACATAAATACTTAGGTGAAAAAATTGATATACCTGCTCCAGATGTTGGGTCAAATGGTCAAATTATGGCATGGATGGTAGATGAATATATTAAATTAAATAATAATAATATGAATATAGGTGTATTAACTGGTAAACCTGTAGCATGGGGTGGATCGGAAGGTAGAAATGAAGCTACAGGATTTGGAGTTGCAGTAATTGCTAGAGAAGCTGCTAGAGAATTAGGTATGGATATGAATAAAACTACTGTTGCAGTACAAGGTTTTGGTAACGTAGGTAGATTCACTGTAAAAAATATACAAAGACAAGGTGCAAAAATAGTTGCTGTTTCTGAATGGGCACCTTCAGTAGGTACATATGCAATATATAATGAAAATGGATTAGACTTCTATGATATGGAGAAATATTGTAATGAGCATAAAAATTTAGTTGATTATCCAAATGCTACAAAAATTTCATTAGATGAATTTTGGAAATTAAATGTAGATATGCTTGTTCCTTCTGCTTTAGAAAATGCTATTACAGAAGATATAGCTCGTGTTATTAATGCTAAACTTATCTGTGAAGCTGCAAATGGTCCAATTACACCAGATGCAGATCTAATTTTAAAAGAGAGGGGAATTATAGTTACCCCTGATATCCTTACAAATGCTGGTGGAGTTACTGTATCTTATTTTGAATGGACACAAAATTTACAAGGATATTACTGGTCAGAAAAAGAAGTTGAAGATAAACAAGAAGTTGTAATGGTAAAAGCTTTTAAAGATATATGGGCTCTTAAAAATGAATATAATGTTTCAATAAGAGAAGCTGCTTATATGATATCTGTTAAAAAAATTGCTGAAGTTATGAAACTAAGAGGTTGGTACTAATATTGTAATTATTTAATAAAAAAAGACTATATAAAAATATATAGTCTTTTTAATTTTAATCTTTTATAATTAATTAAAAATTATAAATGTAATTATGGTATTTAGCTTGTTGTTACATTTAAAAAAATAATTAAAATTATAAAATATAAATATACACTTTGTTTAAAATGTAATATCCAAAAGACATTGCTCCTTAAATACATTCCTAATTTTCCTCTGAGATGAAATTTAGAATTACTTGCAATTATATTTTTCTTTTTTATTTTAATCTTTTTTATTTTTAATTTATTAATCTATATTTCTACATCATAAAATCTATTCTAAAAATAAAGAATATTTTTTATTTTAATTTAAAATTATCCGTTTGTATTTCCCATGAAATCCTTATAATAACTTTATTTATAATTTTAAATTATGTCTTTTTTAAATATTTTCAATAAATTACATTGGTGCAATTATATTTTACTGTTAAAATCTATATTTTGTTTTTATACCAATTTATTTTTTAAAAAGTATTCTAAAAAACTCCCCAATTTAATAACTGGGAAGTTTTAATTTGTTTTTATATATTTCTCATACCTTTACTACTATTATTATATCCATTATCCAATTTAAATTGTGCTACAATTTGATTTAATCTTTCTGCTATATCAGCAATCTCTCTTATAGCTTCACCACTTTGTTCAATTGCTTGACCATTTTGATCAACACTACGAGTTATTCTTTCTGTTTGTTTAGCTAGCTCGTCAGCAGTTACACTTTGTTCTCTAGTTGCGCTTGAGATCATATTTACCATATCTCTTAAGTTTTGAGTTTGATTTACTATTTCTTCCAATGCCAGACCTGTATTATGAGCTGTTTTTACCCCTTCATCTACTTCCTCATTCACTTCTTCCATTTTAATTACAACACCATTTGTCTCTCTTTGTATATTTTTTATCATATCTCCAATCTCTTTTGTTGCTTCAGCAGTTTTTTCAGCTAATTTTCTTACCTCTTCTGCTACTACTTCAAATCCTTTCCCTGCTTCTCCTGCTCTTGCAGCTTCAATTGCTGCATTTAAAGCAAGTAAGTTTGTTTGTGCTGCTATATCATTAATTACTGTTACAATTTCACCAATTTCATCTGTTTTATCTCCTAAACTTTGTACTTCATCACAACCTTTTTCTACGACACTTTTAATTCTGTTAATACCATCTATTGTTACTCTAACAGCATTCCCACCATTATGAGCAAGTTCTAGAGTTTCTTCAGAATTTTTTAGTAAATCAGATACATTTTCATTAATATTGCTTGTTGTGCTACTCATCTCTTCAATTGCAGCAGCAGTAGTTGTAGATGTACTTCTTAAATCCTCAATTGAATCGTTTATTTGATCCATTGTTACGCTTAACTCTTCTGTTCCACTTGCTGTTCTAGTAGAATAATCTTTTATATTTGTAATAATTCCCCCTAATTTTTCTAGGAAATCATTTAGATTAGTACTCATCTCACCTATCTCGTCTTTAGAGCTATTATCCATCCTAATAGATAGATCGCCTTTTTCCAATTCAAATGTTGCTGCGTTTATATTTTGTATCGCTTTTACAATTGCTCCAGATATAATAAGTGATATTATTATACCAATAATTACAGCAATAATAAGTCCTATAGATACAATAGAGATGGCCTGATTTAAAGATGAACTTGCATTTATTGCATCTCCCTGCATTCTCTCTGCTGATATTCCTACGATTACACGTGCTTCATTTAGTAGATTAGTTCCTGATATGATTCTACCTTTATTAATCTCTATTAAGTTTTCCTCTTCATTAAAATAAGCAATAGAAACTTCTTTGTATTTAGCTACTATATCTTTTAATGAGTTTAATTTTTTGATCTCATCGTCTCTTTTTAAAATATTATTAAATTTATCGAATATTTTATCTAAATCATTAAATCTATATATCTCTTTCTTATATATTGATGAATTTTCTTCAAATTTTGCATCGTGTAACGCCTGCAGTATATAGCTTCCAATCTCAAGTATATTTTGTGATAATTCCATTTTATATCTTTTTTCCTCTATTGATTCAATTCTTGATCTATTTTGAAGATCTATT
>JAAYPW010000132.1 GCA_012519615.1 Fusobacteriota bacterium | reverse complement strand
TCTATGTACCATTTTTTTAATATTATAAATTAAAGAAAAACTCTGAGATGATAAAAATATCAATTTCAGAGTTTTTTTATTATATATTTATTTTATATTAATTTTTAATTTTTACATAATATAATAAATATGTTATAATTAATATATCTAAACTCCTTGTATAGGATATTATTGAATATAAAGATATAATGGTGGTAAAAAATGGTAGGGATAGGAGATGATACTGTGGGTATAAGATATTATGCGGCAATAGATTTAAAATCATTTTATGCGTCTGTAGAATGTATAGAGCGGGGTTTTAATCCATTAACTACAAATCTAGTTGTAGCTAATGAGGAGCGAAGTAAAAATACAATCTGTTTGGCAGTATCACCATCTTTAAAATCACTAGGGGTATCAGGTAGACCAAGACTGTATGAGGTAATTCAAAAAGTAAATGATTTGAATAAAAATCGTGAAATGAGAGCTACAAATAAAAATAGAATAAGATCTAGCTTTATAATAGATGAGATAAAAAACTCAAACAATGTAATGGTAGATTATATAATTGCAAAACCAAGAATGGCTTATTATATTGATTATAGTACGAAAGTATATAATGTATATTTAAAATATATCTCACCAGATGATATACATGTATATTCAATAGATGAGGTATTTATGGATATTACAAACTATTTAAAAACATATAAATTAAGACCAACAGAACTTATAGAAAAAATTGTTTTAGATGTATTAAAAGAGACTGGAATTACAGCAACAGCTGGTATTGGTACAAATATGTATTTAGCAAAAATTGCAATGGATATACAAGCAAAAAAAATGAAATTTGAAAAAAATACTACACAAATTGCGACCTTAAGCGAGATGAAATATAAAAAACTTTTATGGAACCATACACCAATTACAGATTTTTGGAGAATAGGAAAAGGTTATGAAAAAAGATTAGAATCAATTGGACTATATACAATGGGAGATATAGCTAGGTGTTCATTAGGAAAGGATACGGATTATCATAATGAAGAGTTGCTATATAAGACATTTGGTGTAAATGCAGAATTACTTATTGACCATGCGTGGGGGATAGAACCTTGTACAATTAAAGATATAAAAAGTTATAAACCTATTACAAAAAGTATAGGTTCAGGGCAAGTATTACACACATGCTATACGTATTCACAAGCTAAAACAATAGTGTGGGAGATGGGCGATAATCTTTCTTTGGATCTAGTTGAGAAAAAAGTTTTAACAAATCAATTAGTTCTTACAATTGGATATGATAGGGAGTGTTTAACTGATTTGGATATAAGTAGTAGATATAATGGCGAAATTACAAAAGATCCCTATGGGAGAGATATCCCAAAATCGTCACATGGTACAACTAATTTAGATGGATATACATCTTCTACTAGATTAATTACAGAAGCAATTATAAATTTATATGAAGAAATTATAAATAGAGAATTATTGGTTAGAAGGATAAATATTTCGGCGAATCATATAATTTCTGAAAATGAATATATTCCAGAAAAAAAAGTGAAACAACTTGATTTATTTAGTAATAATAAAAAAAATAGCATTAGTAAAATTGATATAGAGAAACAAAATAAAGAGAGAAAAATCCAAGAAACAATACTAGATATTAAGAAAAAATATGGTAAAAATGCAGTTTTAAAAGGTAAAAACTTACAAGAGGAAGCAACTACTTTAGATAGAAATAATCAAATAGGGGGTCATAATGCATAATCGTAACTATAATGATATTATCCATTTAAAAAGACCAGATTCTAAACGGGATAATATGAAAATCGAAGATAGAGCAGCACAATTTTCACCATTTGCAGCGTTAACAGGACATGATAAAGCGATAAAGGAAACTGAAAAACAGGTAGAAAGTAAAATGGAAAAAAAGTAATAATTTGATTTTAACTTTTTTTAATGCTATAATTAATATATTAGATATATGGGAGATGATAAAATGAGTATTTTAGAATTAAAAAAACTAATAGAAAATACTGAAAATATTGTATTTTTCGGTGGAGCAGGAGTATCCACAGAAAGTAATATACCTGATTTTAGATCATCAACTGGACTATATAAAACTGCAAATAATAAAGAATATCCACCTGAATATATGTTAAGTCATACTTGTTATAGGAAAAATACAGAAGATTTTTATGATTTTTATAAAAAAAATATGATTTATATTGATGCAAAACCTAATTTAGCTCATAAATCATTAACTAAGTTAGAAAAATTGGATAAATTAAAAGCTTTAATAACACAAAACATAGATGGGTTACATCAATTGGCTGGGACTCATAATGTCCTTGAATTACATGGATCAGTTCATAGAAACTACTGTGAACATTGCAATGCTTTTTATGATTTAGACTATATTATGAAAAAAGAGGGAGTTCCTTTATGTGAAAAATGTAATGGAATAGTTAAACCAGACGTTGTTTTATATGAAGAAGGGCTAGATATGGAAGTAATGAATAAGGCGATTGAATCGATTATGAAAGCTGATGTATTAATAGTAGGGGGAACATCTCTTACAGTTTATCCAGCAGCAGGATTAGTTGAATACTATAATAATGACAAACTGATTCTAATAAATAAATCTGTAACACAATATGATAATAAAGCATATTTAACATTTAATGATAGTATTGGGGAAGTTTTAAATAGTATATTTACATAACAAAAATATATAAATCAATTAAAAAAAACTTGTTTTTTTTTCCAAAAAGTGATAAAATTCAAAATATTTCATACTATAAGGGGGGTTATTTTGAATTATTACGAAGTAGCAGTGAAGGTAGAAGAAGTTTATGGTGAATTAGAAGATGAGGTATACCGCTTAAAATGTAAATCAAATCTTAAATGTATTGAAAATTGTGGACATTGCTGCTATAAAGAGGATGTAGAGGATACTATTCTTAGTTTTATCCCGTTAGCTATATATTTATGGGAAAAAAATCTGAGTGAATATTGGTTAAATAGGATAAAAAATAGCGAATATCGTGGTAGATGTATTTTTTTTGAGGAAAATACAGATATTATAGATGGAGGTAAATGTACAATTTATGAAAAAAGAGGCTTAATTTGTAGATTGTTTGGATTTTCGGGAAATCTATTAAAAAATGGAGAGAAAATATTTTATCCATGTAAAATTTTAAAAAATAAAAATAGCAATGCTATTAATAAAGTAAATGATATGATTCTTAATGGAGAAAAAATACCGATTATGTCTGAATACGCATATAAATTAATGTCTATTGATTTAGATTTAGCAACAAAGAGGTATCCTATAAATACTGCAATTCGATATGCACTAGAGAAAGTAGGAAATTATTTTTATTATGAAACCGAGTATAAAATAGAGAGTGAATTATTAGAAGAGGAAGCAATTTAAAGAAAATTGTAAAAATACAAAATAAATTTTAAAAAAACTTGATTAAAAATAAAAAATATGATATTATAAAGAAAATAAGAAAAAAAGGAGAAATTTCATGAAAAATTTATTTACTAAAAATTGGCAAAGCAAACTAAAAATTAATCAATTGAATACTGATATGAAAAATATAATCAGGCAAGATTTATTTTAGTTTATATAATTTTTGTAAATAAAGATAGTTATTATAGAAAAATTAAAATAAATTTTAATTTAAAATTAAATTATAATATAGTTAATTTAAAGAACCTGTTTTATATAGGTTCTTTTTTGTTTTATAAATTTAAATAAGAATACTAAAAAAGTATAATTCTAAAAGGAGGTTAAAATGGAAAAACAAATTTTAGTGCCATACATAAAAAAAATTATGGGAGATTTAGATACGCCGATAACATTATATCAAAAATATGTAGGTGAAGAGGTAGGTATTTTATTAGAAAGTAGAGATCTTCTTAAAGGTAGATACTCAATTATTGCTAAAAATCCATATTTAAATATTAATACTATTTCAGATAAAATAACAATTGATGAAAATAAAAATATAAGTTATAGAACTGGGAAAATTCTTGATATAATAAAAGAATATATTAATAAAGTGGAGATAAAAGATAAAGGCGATACACCTTTTATTGGGGGTGCAATAGGAACAGTTGGATATGATATAATAAAACAGTATGAAAATATACCAAATTTAAAAGAGGATACTGTTGGACTACCAGATGCACACCTAATGTTTTTTAAAGAGATGATTGTTTATGACCATTATCATCAGCAAATAATTATAATAGTATTGGAAGAGGAAAATGAAAATGGGAAAAATAGTGCAAATAATAAAATTAATACCATTGAGAATAGTTTAATAAACTCTAATATAAATAATAAATTATATAAAGATGATGAAACTGTCATTGGTAGTAATGTAAAACCAAATACCACAGATAGCGAGTATATGGAGATGGTGAAAAAAGCAAAAGATTATATTAATGCTGGAGATATTTTTCAAGTAGTTCTATCTAAAAGATGGACAATGGAATCTAAAGAGCATCCATTTACACTATATAGAAGTTTAAGATCTATTAATCCGTCTCCGTATCTATTCTATATGAATTTTGGTGACTATCAAGTTGGTGGTAGTTCACCAGAGATGTTAGTTGAACTACGTAACAATAAAATTTATACTTGTCCAATTGCAGGGACAAGAAAACGTGGTGCAAATAAAAATGAAGATGAAATTTTAGAAAAAGATTTACTAAATGATGAAAAGGAGATATCAGAACACATTATGCTTGTGGATTTAGCAAGAAATGATATGGGACGTGTGTCAAAAGTGAGTAGTGTAAATGTTACTGAATTTATGAAGGTAAAATATTATTCACATGTTATGCATTTAGTATCGGTTGTTGAAGGGGTAAAAAGCGATAAAGAGGATATGTTTTCTATATTATCTAATTTTTTACCAGCAGGTACATTATCAGGAGCACCAAAAGTAAGATCAATGGAGATAATAGAGGAACTTGAGAAAGAAAAACGTGGTATTTATGGTGGTGCTGTGGGATATTTTGGATTTAATGGAGATATGGATATGTGTATAGCTATAAGAACAATGGTTATGTCTAATGGGAAAGTATATATGCAAGCTGGTGCAGGGATAACTCATGAATCAATTGATAAAAATGAAAACGAAGAGTGCGAAAATAAAGTAAGAGCTCTAATGAGAGCAATTTTAAAATAGGAGGAATAAAAATGATTTTAATAATAGATAATTATGATTCATTTACATATAATATATATCAATATGTTGCTGAATTTGAATCAGATATAAAAATATATAGAAATGATGAGATAACTATAGAAGAGATAGAAAAATTAAATCCAGATAAAATAATAATATCATCAGGACCTAAAACACCAAAAGATACAGGTATATCTGTTGATGTAGTTAAAAAGTTTTATAATAAAATACCAATATTAGGAATCTCGCTAGGACATAAGGTAATAGGGTATGCTTTTAATTCAAAAATTATACAAATGGACGAAATTTCCCACGGTAAAGCATCAATGATAACACATACAGGTGAAGGGATATTTAAAGGGATAGAATCACCAACACAAGTTGCAAGATACCACTCCCTTATAATTGATTCGAATAATTTGTCAAAAGAGTTTGATGTGATTGCGAAAACAGAAAATGGTGATATTATGGGAATAAAACATAAAAATTATTGTTTAATTGGCTTACAATTTAATCCAGAATCAATATATACACCCTTTGGAATGAAAATAATAGAAAATTTTATAAAAATGTAGGTGATAACTTTGACTAGTAAAAACATATATAATAAAAATGATGAAGAGATGTATGAAATTGATAAAAAAATAATTTCTTTAATAAAAAAGAGAATGGATATTGTAAATAGTTTTCAACAATTTCATTTAATTGATGAACCATATCTTGATGCAGTATTAAATAAAAATTTAGAAAAATTAAAATTATATAGCTATGAAAAAGATTTAACGATGATGTTTGTAGAGGATGTATTTAGAAAAATCAATGAATATCAGTGGGAAAAAAGAAAAAATATTGTTTTAAAAAAAGAGATATTAAGTTTAAGTCAATTAAAAATAGAACATGCATTAGAAAGTGATTTAGATGAAATTTTATTATTACAAAAAATATGTTTTGAAGTGGATATCTCATTATTTAATGATTTTACAATTGAACCAGTTAAATCAACAAAAGAAGAGATAATAGATGAATTTAAGAATAAAACAATATTAAAAGTAGTATATAAAGATAAAATTATTGGTTCTGTAAGAGGACATATTGAAAAAAATATTTGTCAGATTACTAAGTTAATAGTTCATCCAGATTTTGAAAACATTGGTATTGGTAAAAAATTAATTGAATCAATTGAAAATGAATTTAATAAATGTGAATCATATGAGATGTTCACTAGAAAAGAGAGTTATAAAAATGTAAAAATATATAAAAGTATTGGTTATGTACCGTATAAAGAGGAACTTTTTTTAGAAAAATATAATATGATCTATTTAAGAAAATCAAATATTGTATAATGAAAGCGAGGATAATTTAATGATAAGAGATGCTATAGCAAGATTACTAAAAATGGAGAGTTTAACAGAAAGTCAGATGATTGCTGCAATGGAAGATATAATGGAAGGGAGAGCTTCTGATATTTTAATTACTAGCTTTTTAACTGGATTACGTATAAAAGGGGAAACAGCAGAGGAGATCACAGGTGGAGCTAAAGTTATGAGAAGCAAAGCCCATCAAATTAATCTAGATGATATATACACACTTGATACATGTGGCACTGGTGGAGACCGTGCAAATACATTTAATATATCAACAGCCACAGCTTTTGTAGCAGCAGCAGCAGATATTTATATTGCAAAACATGGTAACCGTTCTGTATCATCACGTAGTGGAAGTGCAGATGTACTAGAATATCTAGGTGCTAATATTACACTTACCCCTGAAAAAGTAGAAAAATGTGTAAGAGATATAAAAATAGGTTTTTTCTTTGCGCCTAGTTTTCATAAAGCTATGAAACATACATTAGAAGTTAGAAAAGAACTTGCTGTAAGAACAATATTTAATATTTTAGGGCCTTTAACAAATCCTGCAAGTGCGAACTCACAAGTAATGGGAGTTTTTAATCCAGATTTAACTGATGTAATGGCACATGTTTTGCAAAATCTTAATGTTGAAAAAGCTCTAGTTGTACATGGGCTAGATGGATTAGATGAGATTAGTTTGGCAGAAGATACAAAAGTGTCTGAATTAAGAGATGGCATAATTACAAACTACTATATTAATCCTGAACAATTTGGAATAAAAAGAGCAGTAAGAAAAGAGATTGAAGGTGGAGAGAGAGACGTAAACGGAAAAATTATCTTAGATATATTTAATGGTGTGGAGCAAGGTGCTAAACGTGATGTCGTTTTACTTAATTCCGGTGCTGCTCTATATGTTGGAAAAAAAGCAAATTCAATATTAGAAGGGGTAGAATTGGCAAAAGAGATAATTGATAGCGGTAAGGCCATGAAAAAATTAGATGAATTTATAAAATATACAAAAAATATTTAAAATATAAAATGGATGGTGTATTAAATGATATTAAATAGAATTGTTAGTAAAAAAAAGGAAACACTAAAACTTAAAAATCTAGATATAGATAAATTAAAGGAACTTGTAAAAGATGTAAAACCTAGAAAAAGTTTTTATGATGCTATGAAAAAAGATGGACTTTCTATAATAGGTGAAGTAAAAAAAGCATCCCCTTCTAAAGGGATAATATCACATGATTTCCAACCAATTAATGTTGCAAAACAGTATGGACAGTGTGTGGATGCAATTTCTGTATTAACAGAAGAGGATTTTTTCATGGGACATGTTGACTATTTAAAAGAGATCCGTAATAATGTTGATCTTCCTTTATTAAGAAAAGACTTTATTATAGAGGAGTCAATGATATACGAATCAAAAGTAATTGGTGCAAGTGCTATTTTATTAATTGCCTCTATTTTAGAATTAGATACATTAAAAAAATTTTTAGATACAGCACATAGTATTGGTTTAGATGCTCTAGTAGAGGTACATACAAAAGAGGAATTAGAAAAAGTATTAAAAACAGAAGCTAAAATAATAGGGATAAATAATAGAAATTTAAATACATTTGATGTGAATTTAGAGAGAACACTGGAATTAACAAAATACATTCCCAAAAATAAAATAATTGTAAGTGAAAGTGGAATTGATACGAAAGAGGATATACTAAAATTAAATGGAACAATGGATGCAATTTTAGTTGGAGAGAGTTTTATGAGAACAGACAATATTATAGAGAAAGCGAACTTATTTAAAAGTGCTTATAAAAAAGTGTAAAAGGTGATATAATGGATATAGAGATTAAGATTTGTGGTATAAAAAGACAAGAAGATATTGAAATATTAAGTAAATTCCCTGTTAATTATGCAGGATTTATATTTGCAAATAGTAAAAGAAAAGTTACACCAGAACATGTGGTTAATATAACTAAAAATTTAAGAAGTGATATTAAAAAAGTTGGTGTTTTTGTAAATGAAGACATTGAAAAAGTTAATGAGATAATAAGATTTTGTAATTTAGATATTGTTCAATTACATGGAGAAGAGTCCGATGAATATTGTAGTAGGGTAGAAGCAATAGTATGGAAATCAATTAGCGTGAAAAACGAATCTAGTTTAATTAATATAAATCATTATAGAAATATTGATGGATTTTTACTTGATACTTATACAGATGGGGATATAAAAGGTGGTACAGGGAAAACATTTAATTGGGATATAGTTAAAAATCTATCAAAAGACAATTTTATTATATTAGCAGGAGGTCTTAATAAAGATAATATTGTAGATGCAATTAAAATTGTAAAACCAAATATATTAGATGTAAACTCGGGAGTAGAGACAGAGTTAGTTAAGGACGAAAAGAAAATAAAAGAGTTATTTTCTAACTTGGAAAAATATAAAAATAGTATTGGAGGATAAATATTATGAAAAAAGGTAAATTTGGTGAATTTGGAGGGCAATATGTACCAGAAACATTAATGCCAGCACTAAAAGAACTAGAAGATGCTTATAATAAATATAAAAACAATGAGGATTTTCAAAATGAGATTAATTATTATTTAAAAGAGTATGTTGGTAGAGAAAATCCATTATATTATGCAGAAAATATAAGTAAAAAATTAGGTGCTAAAGTATACTTAAAAAGAGAGGATTTAAACCATACAGGTGCACATAAAATTAATAATACTATTGGTCAAATTGTACTTGCCAAAAAAATGGGTAAGAAAAAAGTAATTGCAGAAACAGGTGCAGGTCAACACGGAGTTGCTACAGCAACAGTAGCAGCACTGTTTGGAATGGAATGTACAGTATATATGGGTGAAGAGGATATAAAAAGACAAGCTCTAAATGTATTTAGAATGAAATTATTAGGGGCAAAAGTGGAATCAGTAACTTCAGGTACAAGAACATTAAAAGATGCAATGAATGAAGCCATAAGACAATGGGTTACTAATATTCACGATACTTTTTATATAATAGGAACAGTTGCAGGGCCTCATCCTTATCCGGAGATGGTAAGAGATTTTCAATGTGTAATTGGAAATGAAACAAAAAAACAAATTTTGGAAAAAGAGAATAGACTGCCTAATTATATAATTGCATGTATTGGTGGAGGAAGTAATGCAATGGGGATATTTTATCCTTTTAAAGATGATAAAGATGTAAAACTTATTGGTGTGGAAGCTGCAGGTTTAGGGGTAGATACGGATAAACATTCAGCTTCGATAAATAAAGGTACAATAGGTATACTACATGGGAATAAAACTTATTTACTGCAAAATGAAGATGGTCAAATATCAGAAACACATTCTATATCTGCTGGATTAGATTATCCTGGGGTAGGACCAGAACACGCTTATTTTCATAGTATAGGTAGAGCAGAATATGTATATGTAGATGATAATGAGGCGTTAGAAGGTTTTTCATATTTAACAAAAAATGAAGGGATTATACCTGCATTAGAGAGTTCACACGCTATAGGACATTTAATTAAAATGAAGGATCAATTGAAAAAAGATGATATTGTTGTTGTAAATATATCTGGTCGTGGAGATAAGGATATGGAGACAATAGCAAGAGTATTTGGGGTGAAATTATAATGAATATTAATGATAAATTTAAAGAATTAAGAGATAAAAATGAAAAAGCATTAATTATATTTATTACAGGTGGTTATCCAAATTATGATTTGTCAAAAAAAATTATTAAAACCGTAGCAGAATCAGGTGCAGATATAATAGAGGTCGGGATACCTTTTTCAGATCCAGTAGCAGATGGACCGGTTATACAAAAAGCTTCTGAAATTGCTTTAAAAAACGGATTTTCTTTAAATAAAGCAATTCAAATGGTGAAAGAGTTACGTTGTGAAAATGTAGATATTCCCATAACTTTCATGAGTTATTATAATGTATTATTTAATCACGGACTACAAAATTTAGCAAATGATTTATCAGATGTAGAGGTAAATGGTTTAATTATACCAGATCTTCCACCTGAAGAAGCAGACGAACTTACAATATATACAAAAGAGAAAAATATAGATATGATATATTTATTAGCTCCAACAATGACAGATGATAGATTGGATATTGTTTCTAAAAATAGCTCTGGATTTATATATTTTGTATCAGTGGCTGGTGTAACTGGTACTAGAACTGTTGTTAATAATAAATTACCAGATTTAATAAAAAAAGTAAAAGAGAAAACAGATGTACCTGTTGGAGTTGGATTTGGTGTGTCTAAAAAAGAGCAAGTTGATGAGATTAATAGTTATGCAGATGCAGTAATAATAGGTAGTGCTGTAATTAATAAAATAACAGAAAATCTTAATAATGAGGAAAAATTACTTGAAGAGCTATCTATTTTTATTAAAGAATTAAAAGGAAAAAATAGTAAAATAAAATTGATTGAATGAAGATAGTGAAATAAAATTTTAAAAATATATCCTAAATCCTTCGACTTATTTAATAGGAGAAGGATTTTTTTTTGAATTGATATTTGAATTTATATTAATTGAAAAAACAAGATATAAATGTTAGAATAAGGTAGATATTTTTTTCTTTTATAATATAGTTGTAATTTAAAATTTAATCCATCTTTTGAATAGATTTTATAGGTAATTTAATTTTTAAAATATATTCAATTATAGAGAAGGATATGAATATTAATCTAATTTTGTACATATTTAAATATAAATTATTGTTATCTAAAAATTTAAACATCGGTGTATTATGAAATAATATAAAATTATACAAAAGTATATATTTTTATTTAAGTATTTATATTGTATAATAATATCAGTAAAATTTATTAAAAAGGGGTGTATTTATATGATTATAAAAAGATTATATTTTTTAGTATTTTTATTTTATTTATTAATAGGGTGTAATGGGAATTTTTATAAACATGCAACAGGTGAATGGATTAATAAAGCAACAGGAAAACCATTTGATAAAGAGGGATTTAATAAAAATAAATTTAATAAAGCTGGGATGCATAAAGTAACAAATACAAAATATAATGAAAAAGGGTATGATATTTTTGGATATGATAAATTAGGATTTAATAAAAATGGATATAATAAATTAGGATTTCATAAGAATGGAATTCATGAAATAACAAAATCAATCTACGATGAAGCAGGATATGATATTAATGGTTATGATAAAAAGGGATATGATATAGCAGGATTTAATATGGAGAATAGAGATAAAATTACAAATGGATACTACAATGAAGCGGGATATGACTATAGAGGATATAATGAAGAAAAAAAGCATATTAGCACAAATGATCTCTATGATGACACTGGGTATGACTATAATGGTGAATTTAATCTAAATTCATATTTAAATGAAAAAGAGATAAATTATTTTAAATTATCGAAAGAACTAGAAGAGATTAAAACAATGAGATGTCCTGAAAAGGAGCAATTTGAAACAACAGATGAATATAATAAAAGAAAAAAAGAATTATTATATGAAAGTTATAGAAAAGAGAAGGAATTAACAAGTAGATTATTTATTCTAAATCTTAATATAGATACTGATAAAGATAGGGAAATAAAATATGATGCTGATAAAGGAGTATGGAAGATAGAGATTTCAAACTTATATTTATTAGGTGAAGAGAAGTATAATAGATGGAAAGGTAAAAATATAAATAGTTTTGGAGTACAAGTGGAATCTAAATACAGCGAAATTAACAGAGAAGAACTACACTTTGCAGATGAAACTACACAAAATAAGTATACTTATAAGACTTTTGAAGTAGAAATGGATATTAATAAGGCAAAAACATATAATAATTTTAAATTACAAATTTTATATAACATAAATGATAATTTGGATTATATATTGCAATATGATACTAAATATACAGAATTTAGATATTCTGAAGAAGTGTATATGAAGAGATACTATACAATTTATATTAAATATGTTGGGATTATTTTATGGGATAATGATTTAAATAAAATCTTATACTATAACATAGATTAAATTATAGAAACCTTGACTTTACAAGAGAAAATAGTGTATAATTTAACTAAAAGAGAGAACAGTGGGAGAAAAATATGGGTAGTGTAATAAAAATATTAGATGAAACAATTTCAAATATAATCGCAGCTGGAGAGGTAGTTGAAAATCCAGAATCTATGATAAAAGAACTTTTGGAAAATAGTTTTGATGCAGGTGCTAAAAATATTGTTATTTCTGTTGAAAATAGTGGACGTTATGTTAAAATTACTGATAATGGTAGTGGAATGTCTAAAGAAGATATATTTTTAAGCATTGAAAGACATGCAACAAGTAAGATTTTAAATAAAGAGGATATTTTTAATTTGAAAACATATGGTTTTCGAGGAGAGGCATTAGCGAGTATAGCTTCTGTATCAAAATTATCTATTGCAAGTAGAACTAGTTTAGATGAAATTGGTACAGTTATATTATCTAATTCTGGAAATATAAGTAAAGTTTTTGAAAAACCGATGAATATTGGTACGGAAATAGAGGTAAAAGATCTATTTTTCAATACACCAGCTAGATTAAAATTTCTTAGAAGTAAAGCTACTGAGTATGGGAAAATAAAGGATATTGTATTAAAAGAAGCACTTGTTAACTATAATACATCAATATTATTAAATTTTGATAATAACGAGGTGTTAAGAACCAGTGGAAAAGGGATAGAGAATACTTTAATTGAGATTTTCGGAAAGAATATACTAAAAAACATGTTACAATTTAAATACGGGTTTCTAGGAAATTCTGAAATAAGTAGGGGAAATCGTGATTATATTTTTACATATTTTAATAATCGTTATGCAAAATCTAAAATAGTTGAAACTGCTGTAATAGATTCTTATTATACAAAATTAGATAAAGGAAAATATCCTTTTGTGATTTTATTTATAGATATTGATCCTACACTTATAGATGTAAATGTACACCCAACTAAGAAAGTTGTAAAATTTTCAAATGATGCAAATATATATTCAACTATAAAAAATGAAATACTAAATTTTTTTGATAATAACGAATTGGAGTATTTACCAAAAATAGAAAATATGCAATATAAAAGTGAAGAACACACTCTAAAAGATTTATCACAGGGGGAAAACTATAAAATATATGAAGGTGAACGTCTATTTGAAAAAACAGATAATATAGTAGCTAGAGATGCTAATACACTTCAAAACAAAACAGTGTATAATAATTATGAAATAATTAAAAAAAAATATGAAAAAACTGAAAATTTGGAAAATTATACAAATAATTACAATACAGAGATTCAAAATGAGGTTAGTACAAAAGAAGATATTGCTATAAAAAAAGAGAATCGCAATTATAAAATCTATGGTCAACTAAATAATATGTATATTTTAGTAGAAAAAAATGGTGATTTAGAAATATATGATCAACATATAATTCATGAAAGAATTCTTTATGAGGAATTAAAAGAAAAGTATTATTCAAAGGAGATTAGAGTAAAACCTTTATTAGTACCAATTGTTTGTGTAATAGATTATAAACAAAAAGAGATACTAGAAAAAAATATTAACGCATTTGAAGAGTTTGGATTTTATTATAATGAATTTGGAGAAAATGAGATTATTATACGGAAAGTACCAGATTTTGAGTTTTCTGAAGGGGTAAAATCGGTATTTTTTGAATTAATAGATGAATTGTCAAAAGGGAATGATATAAAAGATATTAGGGAGAAAATTATTATTTCTATGTCATGTAAAGGAGCTATTAAAGCAGGAGAACCTTTAGATATTAACGAGATGTATAAAATAATAGATAAATTACACTCTATAGGTAAATATACTTGTCCACATGGTAGACCAATTATTATTAAAATCGAGAAAGATCATTTAGACAAAATGTTTAAAAGAAAATAAAGAGAGAAGGTATAAATATGGATGAAAATATATTTTATGAGATAGAATTAGATTGTCCAGTATGTAATTATAAATTCACAGAGTATAAAACAAAGGTAAAGGTACGTGAAAATATGCCAACAGGATATGAATCGTATCTTTTACCAATATATAAAAATGAGTTGAATAATCCATTATCTTATGAGATTGATGTATGTCCAAATTGTAATTACGCTGCATATCATGGTGATTTTAAAGAAAATATAGACAATAAAACGATAACTATTGCAAAAACATTTTTTAAAGAGATTAAAAATCTTGCAAAAGATGTAAATTATAATATTTCGTATAGGAATTATGAAAAAGCTAGAATATCATATATACTTACTGCGTTTATATTAGAGCAATTAAAGCAAAAAGACCATTTAAAATTAGCTAAATCATATATTAGAGTAGCGTGGTTTTCTAAAGAGATAAGAGATATTAGTTTTTATAGAAAATCTCTAAAAAAAGCACTTGATTCATATATTAATGCATATAATGAGATTGATGATTTTAAATTGAGTAGTATAATCGTATATTTAATCGGAGCAATATACATAGAGTTAGGGGATTTTGAAAGTGCAATTCCATATTTTAATAAATTAAATGGCGATTTAAAAGCTAAAAAAATCTCTGAAATAAAAGATAAATTAGAGGAATTAACTTTAGTTGTTAGGGAAAATTTAAAAGAATTAAATGAAAAACTAAAAACTCTTACTGATGAAGAGAAAAAGAAATATAAATTAGAGATGAAGGAAGCAAATAAAATACCTGATTATAAAAAGCCTTTCGGAATTGAGATTGCTAATCCCAAATTAGAAGAGGAAAATTATGAAATAGAAAATACTAATATAGAAAAAAATAAAAAAAATATTTTTCTTATTGTAGATGATTCAAAATTATTTGTGAAAACTTTGGAAAAGATTGTAGAAAGTTTTAGCGATAAAATATACACTGCTTCAAATGGAGAGGAAGCAATTAAAATTGTAAAAAAAGAAAAGATCGATATAGTTACATTAGATATTGAGATGCCAGGTATAAATGGTATTGAAACATTAAAAAAAATAAAAAAATTAAATAAAAACATTGAAGTAATAATGATATCATCAAAACAAGATTCTAAAACTATAGTAGAAGCATTAAAACTAGGTGCAATAAATTATCTTTTAAAGCCGTTAGATAAGGATAAATTGATTAATATAATAAAAAAATGTTGATTTTTAAGATTTTAAGTGGTATAATTAGACTGAAAATAAGGAGAAAATTATGCTTAGTGTTAATTTAATTTGTATAGGAAAAATAAAAGAAAAATATCTAATTGATGGTATATCTGAATTTACTAAAAGGTTAAAAACAGATATAATTTTTAACACAATTGAACTTAAAGAAATTGGCGATGATAAAAATAGAGAGAACTCTATAGATAAAGAATCTAATGATATTTATGAAGTAATCTCAAAATACAAAAGAGCATACAATATTTTATTAGATATTGAAGGACAAAAATATAATTCGGAGCTTTTTTCAAAAAAAATTGAGATTATAATGTTAGATGGATATAGTACAATTAATTTCATAATTGGTGGTTCGTATGGTGTTAATAATTTCATAAAAAAAGAGGTAGATCTAAAATTAAGTTTTTCAGATTTTACTTTTCCACACCAGTTAATGAGACTGCTTTTTATTGAGCAATTATATAGATGGGTAAGTATTATGAATAATGGAAAATATCATAAATGAGGTGGTATGTTTGTATTCTGTAGGAGAAAACTTTCAATATATTATAGATAATCAAAAACTTATATTAACTGTGGTAGGAGATATGATTATTAAAAATTTAGAATATTTAATTGTTGAAAATAATTGTAAAGAAAGATTTATATTTTTATATAATGACGAAAAAGAAATTATTGAAATAATAAAAGATGATGCTCTATTAAAAAATCTTTTTGAAATTTGGAATTCAGAGTTTTTAGGTATAAAAGAGGAATTAAATCTTTGGGAAGAAGATGAAGACAACCTAGAAGATAATTATTTAGACAGTAAAATAGAGTCAATTAATGAAAATTCTGAAGTTTACGATTTTTCAATAGATGATTTACTAATAAACAAAGGGGAAATATGAATATTTATATAGAAAGTAAAGCAGATGATATTGCTTATAATAAAAAATTTATATGTGAAAAAATTAATGAAAATAGTAATGTAATTTATAAATATGAAGATAATGAAAAAAATAATATCAAAATTACAATAAGAAAAAACAATACAGTAGTGATACAGAAAAAAGGGGAAATTTCCTATACACAAATTCTAAAAGAAAAAAAAAGAATAGGATTTTTGTTAAAAACACCTTTTTTTTCATGTGAAATGGCTGTTAGTACAAACAAAATATTAGTAGAAAATAAAAGTTTGTATCTAGAATATGACTTATATAATAATAATGAATTAGTGAACAAAATTTTATTTATACTAAGAGAGGAGTAATAAAAATGATATTTAAAATAGTTATATTTTTACCAAGTAATATTTTTTATAAAGAATTAGAATTTGAGGCTAATAATATGTATGAAGCTCAAAATATAGGCAACCAGATATTTAGAGAGGAATTTGAAAGATCGGGAAAAAAAAGTGGAAATTATTTTATAGAACCAAAATAAATTTTAATACATTATTTAAATGGAGGACTAGAGTTGAAAAATAAATTATTATGCTTAATTATGTTTTTATTATTATGGGTGTATTCTTTTTCATCAAATAATATTTTTATAGAAAATCGTATAATGATTGGAAATGAACTTATTTTCAATGTTCCAGATGATAATAATGATTATAAATGGGAGATAGAAAATAAACCGTTCTTTTCACAAACATTTCTAAAGGAATATGATGGTAAAATTAGTTTTATACCGGATATACCAGGAAATTATGAATTTATATTATATAAAAATGGTGAAAAATATAGCGAAAAGAAACTAACTGTTATTGGAAATACCAATGATAGTGAAAAAACTCTTATAAATAATTTTAATAATTATTATAATAGTAAAAATTTATATATGGTGTTGTATACTTCCCAGATGATTACACAAAATTATTCTAATTCCTACTATATTAAGGAAATGTATAGTAAAATTGTAAATTTATCTTTTGAAATTGGAAATTATGAGACCGCAAAAGATTATATAAATAAAATTTTATATAGATACAAAATGAGTAATGAAGAATCAATTGGTTATCTATATAAATTATATATAATATACGACTCTCTAAATAATAAAAAAAAGCAGTTGGAGATCATAGATGAAATTATAGCTATTGATGAGGAATTTATTTTGAAATTTAGTAATGAAAATATAATTAAAAATAATATAAAATATATAGGGATATTAAAAAGATATTACGAAAAAACTCACAATAGGGAAGTAGCTTCAATATTAGGAGATTATCACTTTGAAAATAAAGAGTATTGTCAAGCAGAATTATATTATAGAAATGCTGATAAAATAAAATTATTTAAGTTGTATGCACATACAGACAATGAAGATAAAATAGATGAGTTAATGGAAACATTACAAGATGATGAAAAAATCGAAGTACAAAAATTTATTTCGGAATATAGAACAAAAGAAAGAGATTCAAATTATTATAAAACCGCTGAAGAAAATTATAAAAACTATAAATTTGAGATAGCAGAGTTATATTATAATCGAATTATTAAAGAAAGCCATAATAAAGAATTGCAAAATGAAGTTATGTATAAATTAGCAAAACTTTATTTCACTGAGAAAAAATATAATTTAAGTAAAGAATATTTTGAGAAATACTTAAACAATTATGAAAATGAAGGGTTACTAATTGATTGCTTATACCATTTAGGTGTAATATATTTTGAAACAAACAAGTTAGATGAAAGTGAAAAGTATTTTGATGAGATTATAAAAAATTATCCTTTAACTTTATGGGAAACAAAAGCAAGTATATATAAAATTAAAATTAAAAATAAAAAGGAGCAGAATTAGTATGGAAAAAGAGAATATAAACTCTAGTAATTTGAATCAAATTATTGAATCTAAAATGGAGAAAGTAAGTGAAATTAGAGAACTTGGACTAGAACCATTTGGAAGAAAGTATGATAAGCAACATAATGTTGATTATATTTTAAATAGCTATGAGGAAAATTGTGAAACAGTATTTAAAACTGCTGGTAGAATAATGTCTTATAGAAGACAAGGGAAAAACGGATTTGGACATATTGAAGATCTTTCTGGAAAAATGCAATATTACGTAAAAAAAGATGAAATTGGCGAGGAAGCTTATGAATTATATAAAAAGGTTGGTGTTGGAGATTTTTTAGGTATAGAAGGGATACTTTTTAAAACTTCAACTGGTGAGATCACTTTAAGAGTGAAAAAATTTGAAATTCTTACAAAAAATATTAGACCTTTACCAGAAAAATTCCATGGATTAACAGATGTAGAGACTAGATATAGACAAAGATATATTGATTTAATAATGAATAGAGAAGTTAAAGATACATTTATAATGAGAAGTAAAATAATAAATCAAATTAGAATATTCTTACAAAATAAAGGCTTTTTAGAAGTTGAAACACCTATGATGCATCCAATATTAGGCGGAGCAAGTGCAAAACCTTTTGTTACACACCATAATACATTGGATATGGAGTTGTATTTAAGAATAGCACCAGAGTTATACTTGAAAAAACTTATTGTTGGTGGATATGAAAAAGTATTTGAATTAAATAGAAGTTTCAGAAATGAGGGAATATCTACAAGACATAATCCAGAGTTCACAATGATGGAGTTATATCAAGCATATGCTGATTATAATGATATGATGGACTTAACTGAGGAATTAATATCGTCTTTAGCAATGACATTACACGGAAAAGATGTACTACCATATGAAAATGAAATGATAAACTATGCAAAACCATGGAAAAGAATCACTATTAAAGATGCAATTAAAGAGCATACAGGATATGATTTCAATACAATTACAACTCTTGAAGAGACACGAGAGATTGCTAAAAAACTAGGTATTCAAGTAGATGAAAAAGCTTCTTATTATAAATTAATAATAGAAATATTCGAAGCAAAAGTTGAAGAAAAACTTATTCAACCTACATTTATTACTGAATATCCTAAAGAAATTTCACCTTTAGCGAAATTAAAAAAAGATAGTACAGATTATGTTGATAGATTTGAATTATTTATATACGGACGAGAACTTGGAAATGCTTATTCAGAGTTAAATGACCCTGTTGATCAAAAAGAGAGATTTGAAGAACAAGTAAAAGC
>JAAYPW010000131.1 GCA_012519615.1 Fusobacteriota bacterium | reverse complement strand
TCATCATATTATGTACAGATAGCAAAAGCTATAATTCGTAATGATTATGTTAGTATTAATCATAGAATTGCTGCATTTTTAGCAAGTTATTTTGATATAATTTTTGCTGTAAACGGTTATCTCCATCCTGGCGAGAAAAAACTAATTAAAATTATAGATCGTGATATCGATAATAAACCTCAAAATATAATTTCTAATATTGATAATATTTTGAAAAATAGTGATTATTCTCTATTGTTAGACAAAATTGATATTTTAATGTTAAATTTAGATAATTGGTTAAAAGAAAATAAATTTATATAAAATCGGAGGATAAAATGCAAAAAATAAGAATTGGAATTGTTGGATATGGTAATATCGGTAGGGGAGTTCAATCTGCTATAAATCAATCAGATGATATGGAGCTTATTGCTGTATTTACAAGACGGGATGCAAGCACTCTTAATGTAAATGATCCTAAAGTAAAAGTTATCCATATAGATAATGCTTTTAATTATGTAAATGAGATTGATGTTATGATCCTTTGTGGAGGTTCGGCAAATGATTTGCCAACACAAGGTCCACAGTTTGCAGCAAAATTTAATACAGTAGATACATTTGATACACATGCTAAAATACCAGAATATTTTGAAAAAATGGATGAGTCATCTAAAATGTGTAAAAAAATTAGTGCAATTTCTATTGGCTGGGATCCAGGACTATTTTCTATAAATAGAATGTTCGCTGAAGCAATTCTCCCTAATGGTGAAAACTATACATTCTGGGGAAAAGGTGTAAGCCAAGGTCATTCTGAAGCATTGAAAAAAGTGGAAGGGGTAAAATATGGGATACAATATACAATTCCCAAAGAAGATGCTATTAATAAAGTACGTTTAGGGGAAAATCCTAAATTAACAACGAAAGAGCGACATTTAAGAGAGTGTTTTATTGTACCAGAGGAAAATAGCAATAGAGATAAAATAGAAACTACAATTAAAAATATGCCAAACTATTTTGAACCATATGAAACAGTGATACATTTCATAACTGAAGAGGAATTTAAAGAAAATCATAAAAAAATGCCCCATGGTGGGTTTGTAATTCGAACTGGAAAAACTGGGTTTAATAATGAAAATAATCAATTATATGAGTTTTCTATTAAACTAGAGAGTAATCCTGAATTCACATCAAGTATAGTGGTAGCATATGCAAGAGCTATATATAGAATGAATAAAGAGGGGATTTACGGTGCTAAAACTGTGTTTGATATCCCAATTGGATATTTATCACCAAAATCAATGGCTGATTTAAGAAAAGAACTTCTGTAAAAAAAGTGCCACGGTGGCACTTTTTCAAATGTAGATAAATTTAAGGTTAATTGGAATCTGTCCCGATAAAATCATAATATAAAAACCAAATGAAATTGAAGAATCGCCACGCACTCTCGTGACTTCAGTCATGAGTTAGTGGTGACATATGTCATACATATATGTATATTAAACACAGTAAAATACTTGCATTATTAATATACATATGTTATTATAGTCATAAGGAGTGATTATATGGCAAATGTATATCATGGTAGAGGGTATATTTATTGTATAGAGTATCATATAGTATGGTGTGTAAAATATCGAAGAAAAGTATTAACTACTCAAATAGAAAATAAATTAATAGAAATATTAAATAAAATAGCAGAAGACAATAATTTTAAAATATTAGAAATTAATGGAGACTTAGACCATATTCATTTACTAATAGAGTGTAGTCCTCAACATTATATACCTAATATATTAAAAGCATTAAAAGGAGTATCTGCTAGATTATTAATGAAAGAATATCCATCTATAAAAGGTAAATTATGGGGAGGACATCTATGGAATCCTAGTTATTTTGTGGCTACAGTATCAGAAAATACAGAAGAACAAATAAGAAGCTATATTCAAAGTCAAAAAGAAAAATAGAAAGTGAGGTGAGTTTATCAATGTTAAAAGGTTATAAATATAGAATGTATCCAACAAAAGAACAAGAAATACAATTAAGCAAAACGTTTGGTTCTTGTAGATTTGTATATAATCACTTACTAGCAAAGAAAATAGAATTATATAAAGAAGAACAAAAATCATTGTCTAAAACTGATTGTAATAATTATTGTAACAGAGAATTAAAGAAAGAATATTTATGGCTTAAAGAAGTTGATAAATTTGCTTTAACTAATTCTATTTATGATTTAGATAGTGCTTATCAAAATTTCTTTAGAAGAATTAAACAAGGCAGTAAAGAATTAGGCTTTCCTAAATTCAAAAGTAAGAGAAATCATAATTGTTCTTACAAAACTAACTTTACAAATAATAATATAAAAGTAGATTTTGATAATAATAAAATACAATTGCCTAAATTAAAATGGATTAAATGTAAACTTCATAGAAAATTTAAGGGTAAAATACTATTTGCGACTATATCTAAAACACCTAGCAATAAATACTTTGTAAGTTTTAATGTAGAAGTGGAACATGAAATAATTTCTAAAAACAATAATATGATAGGATTTGATTTAGGAATAAAGGAGTTTCTGATAGATACTAACAATAATCATATAGATAATCCTAGAGTATTAAAGCAATATGAAGATAAGTTAACCAAACTTCAAAGACAATTAGCACATAAAGATAAAGGAAGTAATAATTTCAAGAAACAATGTGTAAAAATTGCAAGAGTCCATGAGAAAATAACTAATATTAGAAAAGATTTTCAACATAAATTATCTAATGAAATTATAAAAGATAATCAAATTATAATATCAGAGGATTTACAAATTTCTAATATGGTTAAAAATCATAACTTAGC
>JAAYPW010000130.1 GCA_012519615.1 Fusobacteriota bacterium | reverse complement strand
GAGATAAATGCAGAAGCTGAAGCTGAAAAAATAAGACGTCATGCAAAAGGGGAAGCAGATGCAACTTACTTTAAAATGGAAGCAGAAGCAAGAGGAATTTTTGAAGTTTTAAGTAAACAAGCTGAAGGGTTTGAAAAATTAGTAGAAGCAGGAGGATCAGACCCTAAAAATGCAGTATTATTAATGATTGCTGATAAGTTACCAGAATTAGTAAAAACACAAGTAGAAGCAATTAAAAACATTAAAATTGATAAAGTAACAGTATGGGATGGAAATGGTAACGGTGGAGACAATCAAAAAACATCTACAGCAAACTTCTTATCTGGTATTGCAAAATCTATTCCACCTTTAGAAGATTTATTCGGAATGGCGGGTATGAATTTACCAGATTATTTAGGAAAAAAGAAATTAGATAGTAACATAGTAGTTGTAGAAGAAAACCCTGAAGATAAGTTAAAAGGAAAGCAAGATATCTTTAATACATCAAATAAAAAATAATTTTATGTAAATTAGGGGAATGATTTCAAGATCCCCTTTTTTTATATTAAAAAAAAGGAGAAGCATATGATATATTTTTTTAGTGAACTGTATAATAAATTTAGTTTTAGTGATGAAGTAATTAGTTATTTATCAATGGCAACTGTAATTTTTATAATGTTATTTAGTATAATATTATTTAATATAATTTTTAAATTTTTAGTAAATAATTATATTAAAAAATTAGTTAGTAAAACAAAAACAAGATGGGATGATATTCTTTTTAAAAGAGGTATTTTTATAAAAATAGGTCATATTGTACCAACAATGATAATTTACTATTTTTCGTTTTTTTTTGAAGGTGGATTACAACTTTTTTTACAAAAAGTATCGTATCTATATGTATTATTACTAATAATTATAATAATAAATACACTACTAACTGTTGTGGAAGATATATATAATCTATATCCTGTTTCAAAAGATAAACCGATTAAAAGTTATATACAAGTTTTAAAAATGTTTATAATAATATTGGGATCAATTATAATTATAGGTGATGTTATAGGGAAATCACCATGGAAATTATTAAGTGGAATAGGAGCTATGACAGCTGTATTATTATTAGTATTTAAGGATTCTATACTTGGATTTGTGGCTGGTATACAAATTTCTGCAAATAATATGGTGAAAATAGGAGACTGGATAGAAGTACCAAAATACGGTGCTGACGGAGATGTAATTGAGATAAACCTCACAAATATAAAGGTTCAAAACTGGGATAAAACAATAACAACATTACCAGTATATGCTTTAACAACAGAATCATTTAAAAACTGGCGTGGAATGAGTGAATCTGGTGGTAGAAGAATAAAAAGATCTGTGAAAGTAGATATGCATTCTGTAAAATTCTGTGATGATGAGATGCTTAAAAGATTTAAAAAAATTGAATATATAAAAGAGTATATTAATGAAAAAGAAAAGGAGATAAAAAAATATAATGAAGATTATCATATTGATATGAGTAGTTTTGTAAATGGTAGAAGACTTACAAATTTAGGGACATTTAGAGCATATATCTTTAGATATCTTAAAAATCATCCTCTTATTAATCAAAATATGACATTATTAGTAAGACAATTAGAGCTAACTGAAAATGGGATACCTATTGAAGTATATGCATTTACATCAGATACTGCATGGGCAAACTATGAAAATATTCAATCCGATATTTTTGATCATATTTTATCAATAATAAATGAATTTGATTTAAGTGTTTTCCAAAATCCAAGTGGGGAAGATTTTAAAAATTTAAAAAAATAAAAATATTTATTTTAAATAAATAGTAAAAGTAAAAAAACTCTATTATAAAACAATTAATAGTAGTAATTTCATTGAAAAATATATAAATATCTGAATAGAAATAATAAAATCTATAAATAAAATTTATGATACATACGAATAATAATTAAATACATAAAGAACATTTATGGAATCTTACTTTAAAAAATAAAATGAAAATAAAATGAAAATAAAATTGAAAAATAGTGATAATATCTCTAGTAAAACGCACATATATGATTTTAAAAAAAAGTAAAATATCAAGCAATAGAACATTGTAAAATAATTCTCAAAACAGGGAATTAAATTATTAACAATTTTTTTATTAACAAAAACAGTAGAGTAAGATTATTATATGTATCAATATATTTTAAAAATAATTATAAAAAGTAAGGAAGATTTTAATGTTTTATAATTTAATATAAAAAACAGGAGGAGAAATGGACGAATTATTAAATGAAATAAATTATTTATCAAAAAAATCTAAATCAAATGAGGGATTAACTGACGAGGAGAAAATAAGACAAGCAGAATTACGTAAGAAATATTTAGAAATATTTAGAAATAATTTTAAAAATCAACTTGATAATATAGAATTTGTAGACGAACCTTCAAAATAAAGATAGGAGGGGGATATTTATGAAAATTATAATAAATGCGGATGATTTAGGATATAATGAGGAAATAAATAGAGGGATTTATGAATCATATACAAAAGGTATTGTATCATCGACAACTATAATGACAAATATGCCTGGTTTTGATAATGCAGTGAAGCTATTTAAAAATGCAAAAGATATTAGTATAGGTATACATTTTAATCTAACAAAAGGAGTTCCAATTGGAAAAAACTATATTGATATTACAAATAAATATAGAGAGTTTAAATCAAAAGAGGAGATAGGCTCTATAATTGATTTAAATGAAGTAATAGATGAATTAAACTTACAATTAAAAAAATTTATAGATTCTTTTAATTATCTACCATCACATATTGATTCACACCATCATATACATACAATGGATAAATTTAAACAGATATTTTTTAATTTTGCAAAAAAAAATAATTTACCCATAAGAATTAATTCGGAGATGCATAAATTAGAAGCAAGTCTTCAAAATATTAAAACTCCAGATGTCCTTATAACTGATTTTTTCAATAATCCATCGATAGAAGTATTTAAAAAGTATATAAATAAATATAAAAATAGAGAATCTATTATCGAATTTATGGTACATCCAGGATATGTAACAGATGATTTAATTAAAAATTCTACATATTCTTACATGAGAGAGAAAGAGTTAGAAGCATTAATTGAAGTAACTCAAACTGATTTCTATAAAAGTATAAAGAATAATATTGTAAATTATAACTATTTTAAATGGATACATTAATATAAATTATAAAAAAAAGGGGGGGAATATGTGTAATAAAGAGCAAAGATTTGAGATTACTACAAAAGTAAATGAGGGATTTTTAAAAATAAACTATTTAAGAGATAAAAATCATCCAAATGACAATTTTAAATATGAGTATATTAATAAAAAAGATGCAACTGCAATAATTTTATTTAATTATAACTATACAAAATTTTATCTTGTAAAACAGTTTAGAGTTGGTGTAATGGATGAGATTTGGGAAATTCCTGCAGGGATATTGGAGGATCATCTTACTCCATTAGAAAATTCCCTAAAAGAGCTAGAGGAGGAAGTTGGTTATAATAAAGATGATATTACTAATATTATTGATCTAGGTAGTTCGTATGTATCACCTGGATATAGTACAGAAAAAATACACTATTTTTCTGGAAGACTTAAAAAAGATGCTGTAAAAAAAGAGAAAAAACTCGATGAAAATGAGATAATTATCGATGAGGGATTTTTTTCATATAAAGAAGCAAAAGAAATAGGTGCATTTTTAGATGCCAAAACATTGCTTGCATACGAATTATATAGACAAATACCTAAGAAAAAAATTGGAATATTTGGCGGAACATTTAATCCTGTGACAAATTACCACATAAGAATAATGTTACATACAATTAATTCTTTAAAACTTGACAAACTATATATTGAACCTGTAAGTGATAAATATATGTATAAAGATAAAACAGATATTTTACCGGTGACACATAGAATTAATATGCTTAAACTTGAGGTAGATAGATATGAAAAAATTATCATTGGAAATTATGATATTAGTAATTTTAATGATAAAATAAATAGGTGTCCAACTATAGATACATTAAATTATTATAAAGAACAATATGGAGATGCTGAAATTTATTTTATATGTGGTTCTGATAATCTTAAAACTGTAAGTAGCTGGATAAAATCTGAAGAGATATTATCAAAATATAAAATTGCAGTATATGCAAGGGAAAATGAAAATATAAATAATGAAATAATAGCAAAAGACAATTTATTATTAAAATATAATAAAAATATCGAAATAATACACGATAATTTTGTAAATAATATTTCGTCATCTATGGTAAGAGATTATATTAAAAATAAAATAACAACATATGGATTAATATCAGAAAAAATAGAAAAATATATATTAGAGGAGAGTTTATATTTATAAACTCTTTTTTTATAATAAAATTTAGATAAAAATATTATTTCTTGAAAAATATATGAAAATATGATATAATTTTAAAAGATTTTATAGTGTAAGAAAAGTGGATAAATTGTATAATTTATAAAAAACAATCATATTTTAAATGGATATTCACTATTATAAAAAGGGGTGAAATTATGAAAGAGAAAAAAGTAAATGTAGGTGGACAAGCTGTAATAGAAGGTGTAATGATGAGAGGGACTAAATATTTAGCAACTGCAGTTCGAAAATCTAATGGAGAAATTGTATATAAAAAGAAAACAGTATTAGAAAATAGTTCTACATTAAATAAAATACCTTTTATAAGAGGCACTTTTGTACTTATACAAAGTTTACTAATGGGAGTAAAAGAGCTTAATTTTTCTTCAAAAGAAGCGGAATTAGAGGAAGAGGAACAAATTACAGATTTTCAAATAGGATTAAGTTTAATTTTTGCATTTGCTATTAGTATAGGTTTATTTATGCTATTACCTTCATTAATTGCATCATTATTAGGTAAATGGATTTTTGCACAAGATAAAATTATTGAAAATATTATTGAGGGAATTTTAAGACTAGTATTTTTCTTAGTATATATAGTTGGAATATCATATATGCCAGATATGAAAAGAGTATTTCAATATCACGGTGCAGAGCATAAATCTATATATGCGTTTGAAGACAAAAAAGAGTTAAGTATTGAAAATGTTAAAGGTTATACTACATTACACCCTAGATGTGGGACAAGCTTTCTAATTATGGTAATGGTTATTAGTATTTTAGTATTTTCTATACCTGATATATTTCTTACATCAGAAACTACACTTTTACAAACAATAGGAATTAAATTTATACTTAGAATAGTATTATTACCGGTGGTTGCAGGGATTGCATATGAATTTCAAAGATTTACAGGTAAATATATTGATAATAAATTTATAAAAATATTAGCAGCACCGGGACTTTATCTACAAAAAATCACAACAAAAGAACCGGATGAATCACAATTAGAAGTGAGTATCGTTGCATTAAAAGTAGCTTTAGGAGAAACAGTTGACAATGCTGTTGATATTTCGTATAAGTATAATGAAGATAAAGTAATAAAACACACTAAAAATGAGGAGGTGGCAAAAAGTTAATTAAATTATAAATTATAATTTATTATTGACTTTTTACTAAAATGTTTTCAAAACTAGAAGAAATTGTAAAAAAATCTAATGATATTACAGAAAAACTATCACAACCAGAAATTGCTTCTGACCCTAAAAAGATGATGGAATATAATAAGGCTTTATCACAATTAGAGGATATTGTTGAAAAATATAATTATTACAAAAAAATTACAAAAGAATATGAAGGCGCAAAAGAAGCACAAAGAAAAGAGAAAGATCAAGATATGCTTGATATGATTCATGAAGAAATGGGTATACTAGAAGATGATATTGAAAAAACAGAAGCTGAATTAAAAATTTTATTACTTCCAAAAGATCCTAATGATGATAAAAACGTTATTATGGAGATTAGAGGTGGAGCAGGTGGAGATGAAGCAGCTTTATTTGCGAATGATCTATTTAGAATGTATTCGCGTTATGCAGAACGAAATAATTGGAAATTAGAAATTATGGACATAAACGAAATTGGTGTTGGTGGATTAAAAGAAGTAATATTTAGTATTGCTGGAAAAGGTGCCTATAGTAAATTAAAATTTGAAAGCGGAGTACATAGAGTACAAAGAGTACCTGAAACAGAAGCATCTGGTAGAATACATACTTCAACAACAACAGTTGCAGTTTTACCTGAAATAGAGGATGTTGAGATGTTAAAATCTGTCGATTCAAAAGATTTAAAAATAGATACTTATCGTTCAAGCGGAGCAGGCGGACAACACGTTAATATGACCGATTCTGCAGTACGTATAACACATTTACCTACAGGTATAGTTGTTAGTTGTCAAGATGGACGTTCTCAAATAAAAAATCGTGAAAAAGCAATGAAAGTTTTAATGGCAAAATTATATGAATTAGAGCAGGAAGAGCAAAGAAAAGAAGTTGATCAAGATAGAAAATTACAAGTTGGAACAGGAGCGAGAAGTGAAAAAATAAGAACTTATAATTTTCCACAAGGGAGAGTTACAGATCATAGAATCGGTCTAACAATATATAGATTAGAGTATATGCTAGATGGTGATTTAAATGAGATGATAGATGCACTAATTACATTTGATCAAGCAGAGAAATTACAAAATAGCGTACAATAATATGCAAAAATTAATTGATATTTTAAATATGAGTATAGATTATTTAGAAAAATATAAAATTGATTCTCCAAGATTAACTGCTCAATATATATTAGGTAATGTATTAGAAATGAAACCAATGGAATTGTATCAAAATTTTGATAAACCGATAAAAAAAGAGGAAATAGATAAAATCAGAAAAAATTTGATTAGACGTGCAAAAGATAGAGAACCTTTTCAATATATTTTAGGTTATGAAGAATTTTATGGTTATAAATTTGAAGTAGATAGAAATGTTTTAATTCCTAGACCTGAAACAGAATTACTAGTAGAACTAGTTTTAAAAAAAATTGAAAATATAGAATCTCCTAAAATATTAGATATTGGATGTGGAAGTGGCGCTATTGGAATAACAATAGCACTAGAGAGAGAAGATAGCGTTGTTTTAGGTGTAGATATATCAGAAAAGGCATTAGAAATTTCTGAAAAAAATAAAAATAATAATAATGTAAAAAATATAAAATTTATGCAAAGTGACATTTTTTCAAATGTGAAATATAATGAATTTGATGTTATTATATCTAATCCACCATATATAATCGAAGAAGACTATAAAAATTTAATGTTAGAAGTAAAGCACGAACCAAAATTAGCATTAGTCGCAGAAGACAACGGTTATTATTTTTATAAAAAAATTACAGAAAATGCAAATTATTTTTTAAAAAATGGAGGAATATTAGTTTTTGAATTAGGTATTGGACAGGATGAGATAGTGAAGAAATATATGTTAGAAAACAATTTTTCTAATATATTAATCGAGAAAGATTATGAAAAAATTAATAGAATTATATTAGGAGAAAAAAATGTTAAAAGTATCTGATTATGATTATTATTTACCAGAAGAACAAATTGCACAAACTCCGTGTAAAGAAAGAGATCATTCTAAGTTAATGATTTTAGATAGAAATAATCAAACTATTACTGATAAACATTTTTATAATATAGTAGATTACTTAAATAAAGGTGATTTACTTGTATTAAACAGTACAAAAGTCATACCTGCAAGACTTATTGGTAAAAAAACTACAGGTGGAGTTGTAGAGATATTTCTATTAAAAAGATTAGATTTAAATAACTGGGAATGTCTTATTAAACCGGCAAAAAAAATGAAAAAAGATAGTACAATTATATTTGGAAATGGTGAATTAGAAGCTAATTTAATTGAAGTTAAAGATGATGGAAATAGAGTAATAGAGTTTACATATAGAGGAATTTTTGAAGAAATAATTGATAAATTAGGAGAAATGCCGATTCCGCCTTATATTAAATCTGAATTAAAAGAGAGTACAAGATACCAAACCGTATATGCTAAAAAAGGTGCATCTGTTGCAGCGCCAACAGCCGGATTACATTTTACAGAGGAACTTCTTAAAGAAATAAGTAAAAAAGGAATTGAGTTAGCAGAAGTATTTTTAGAAATAGGGCTCGGTACCTTTAGACCAGTAAAAGTAGATAATATATTAGAACATAAGATGCATACAGAAAAGTATGAAATTGCTGAAGACGCTGCAAATAAAATAAACAAAGCAAAATTAGAAAATAGAAGGATAATAGCTGTTGGAACAACATCTGTTAGATGCTTAGAGTCGTCTGAATTAGTAGATGGAAAAATTATGGCACATAAAGGTGAAACAAGCATATTTATTTATCCGGGATATAATTTTAAGTTAGTTGATGGTTTGATAACCAATTTTCATTTACCACAGTCTACATTAATAATGCTAGTATCAGCATTTGCAGGTAAAGAATATGTGTTTAAATCATATGAACAGGCAGTAAAAAATAATTATAAGTTTTTCAGTTTTGGTGATGCAATGTTTATATATTGATTTATAAAATTTATTTAAACAAAAGGAGAGAGTTGTTTTGAAAAGATGTTTATTGTTTATGGTTTTGATTTCAAATGTGGTATTTGGTCAATTGATTTTTACTTACAAAGATATTGTAGGAGATGATAATGGTCCTGGAATGTATACTTATCCCTTAGATCCTATTTTTGAAACAGGTAGTTTTGACTTAAAAACATTTTCTATTTATTTAGAAGAGGATAATTATGTATTTGTTTTTGAAGTTGATTCAAATTTTAAAAATAATTGGAAAAATAAAAACGGATGGGATATTCAAATGTTTGATGTGTATTTAAATTTTGATGAAGGTAGATATACACAGGCTGTAGCAGGAAGAAATGTTAAATTTAATGATGGATGGGATAAAGTAATAGTAGTAAGTCCTGAAGATAACGAGAAAATGTGGGAAAAAGAAATACGTGGAAAAAATGAATTTGTTGGTGATGATATCTATAATCCAGAAAATATTTTAGACGGGATAATAACACCTGAAATATTTGAAATAAAAGAAAATAAGCTTTTTGCAAAAGTAAATAAAGATAAATTAAAAGATATGAGAAAATTAACTGCAATACAGGTTTTTGTAATGGGAACCGATGCTTATCCAGACGCATTGTATACTTATGTAAGAAAGGTGAATGAATTTAATAGTCAATGGAGATTTGGTGGTGGAAGTGATTATTTTGGAAATCCAAATGTTATTGATATGCTAGGAGATAATAGTTCTTTAGGTAATTATTTATCAACAGAAGATGAATCGGTATATCCGATTATAGATATGATAAAATTAAGTAAAAAAAACAAAAAAGTAATTGAAAAAAAATTTAATATATTAAATAATAGAGAAAATTATAATACTAGTAAATATAATAATGTTTGCCTAAATACACTTAAAGAAAATATATTTTATGTAATATTTATTATTTAAAAAATTAAATAGTAATATTTCTAAATCGTTTAATTAAGAAAAAATTGTATAAAACAGATTATATTATACATAAAAAATTATGTTTAAATTTAGAAAAGCATAAAAAGATGAAAAATTTAATAAATAAGAGTCTGATGATGTAATAATAGATTAAATATATTAATTTAATTATTGAAGAATTGATTAAAATATGTTATAATACATTGTTAGTTTAAAAGGAAATTGACTACAGTTTATACTACAATAGAATATGAAAGGTGGTGAAAAATCTGCTGACATTTTGTCAATTTCTTAAAATATATTAAGTTAGCAGATATATATAGTAAAATGGTAAGAAAAATAAAAAGTAAAGGGTCATCAGGTACAAGAGATATAATTAAACAAGCACAAGAGATGCAAACAAGAATGATGGAAGTTCAAGATATGCTTAAAGAAAAAGAGGTCGAAGCATCAGTTGGTGGAGGAGCTGTTGTTGTAAAAGCTAATGGACAAAGAGAAATATTAAGCCTAACAATTAAAGAGGATATCATTAAAGAAGCTGTAGAAGAAAACGATAAAGAGATGTTGGAAGATTTAATATTATCAGCGGTTAAAGAAGCTATGAGACAGGCAGAAGAATTAGCTGAAAAAGAGATGAACCAAGTTACAGGTGGGATAGATATACCTGGATTAATATAGAAGAGAAAAACATATGAATTTATTTTGGTTCATATGTTTTTTTTTAATAATAATAAGATATTGACTTTAAAACTAAATAATGTATTTTGGAGGAGATTATGAAAAAAAAAGTGGTTGGAATTGGACTTTCAGGTGGTATTGATAGTACAGTAGCAGCGAAACTATTAATTGATGAAGGATATGATGTTTTTGGTATCACAATGAGAGTTTTTGATTCCAATGGAGATGAAACAATTTATGAAAATTCAAAAAAAGTTTGTGAAGATTTAGGAATAAAACATTATATTGTTGATTATATTAATGAATTTAAGAAATATGTAATTGATGATTTCATAGAAGAATATAAAAATGGTAGAACACCTAATCCATGTGTTAAATGCAATAAATATATTAAACTTGGAAAATTATATGAAGAAGCAATGAAATTAGGTGCAGATTATTTCGCAACTGGTCATTATGCTATTATAAAAAATGGAAATATATATATTGGAGAGGATTCTAAAAAAGATCAAGCATATTTTTTAGCACAAATTAATATAAAAAATATTGATAAAATATTATTTCCATTAGGAAATTATACAAAAGACAGGATTAGAGAAATTGCAAAAGAGAAAGAGATTAAATTATATGCAAAAGGTGAAAGTCAAGAAATTTGTTTTATAAAAGATGATGATTATAAAAAATTTTTAATAGAAAACACAAATGGAGAGATAGAAAAAGAAGGTGAAATTATTTATAAGAATGGAAAAGTTTTAGGGCTACATAAGGGGTATTCATTTTATACAATTGGTCAGAGAAAAGGTCTAGGGATTGCACATAAAACCCCACTTTATGTAATAGGTGTAGATATAGAAAAAAATCAGGTAATTGTTGGAGAAAACAGCGATCTGTTTAAAAAAAATCTTATTATAAATAAAATTAACCTAATACAGAATATAAGTAGAGAAGATATGCTAAATTTAAATTGTAAAGTCAAAACACGTTCAAGAGATAATTTTCATGAAGTAATAATAAAAGAATACGAGAATAATGAAATAAAATTAGAATTTATTGATAATGTGAGAGCTATTACACCAGGACAGCTTGCTGTTATGTATGATTATGACAATAAAATTATTGGAAGTGGATATATTATGTAGTTAAAATAAGATTAGATTATATTTTTAAATTAAGATGAAATATAAAAAAATCTAAATCAAAATCAAAACATAATTTTAACCACCAATAACGCGAATTAACGCAAATGAAAGTAAATGAATTAAGATTATTTATTAGAACTTAGTGCTTAGATTTCATAACTTATAAAAAATTGAAAAATCAAAAAAATATAATTTTACCATAGATGGACACGGATTAAAATATAAAATAAATGAAACATGAACGAGATTATTCAGTTAATGAGTAATCTTTTTTTTATAAAATTGTAATTGAAAAGAAAAATATATATTATTTTGAGTAAAGAAAATATTATATAAAAAACAAGAATTTAATAAAAAAAACAGGAAAAACTATACTTTTTTTGTAACTATATATGGTTATTAATTTATTTTAAATTATTTAGATTAGGATAAATAAAATTGGAGGAAAAAATATGGCAAACGAAAATGCAGTTATGAATAATAATGAAAATCTGAATGAAGATTCATTTGAATTAGACGATTTAGAAGCTTTAAATGATAAACTAGAAATTGAATTGGAAGCAGAATTAGCAGATTTAGAACTTCTTAAAGAAGAAAGAGATAAAATTGGAAATCCAGATGCTCTCAGTAAAGTAGTAATAGACGAGGTTTGGAAACAGTTCACTAACCAAATTGGTTTAGACGTTACCGAGGAGTCTTTAATTCAAAAATATGATAGAGAAAATCCAGAAACATATGATGAAGTAGCTACAACTATAATGCAAGACAAAAAATACAGGGATGCAAATAATAAAATAAGGGAAAAGCACGGGAGAGGTATATTAAAGGATGAATATACTGGTAAAAATTTAGGTGAAAATGATAAGGCAAATTTGGATCATACAGTTTCCAGAAAGGAAATTTACGAGAACACAAGGAGAAAACAAGCTAATATTAAAACAGAAGTTTTAGCGAATAAAGACGAAAATCTAAATGCTACAAATGAATCCTTAAATAAAAGTAAAGGTGCAAAAAGTGTCGATGATTATAATAAAAATAGCGAACAAAGAGAAAAAGATTTAAGGAAACAAAATGAACATGCTAATAAGAAAATCGATGAATCAAATATGTCTGAAACAGATAAAAAAAATGCAAGAGAAAAAAATGACAAGAGATTACAAGATAAACTAGATGCTGACCCAAATTTAATGAAAAAAGTTGATAAAAAAGCACGACGAGCAATAAATCAAGAAATATATAAAGGGGTGGCTAAGGAAACAGCAAAAAAAGCTGGTCATGACGCATTAAAAGTAATGTCTATACAAGCATTATCAGCTATGCTTAAAGAGATTATGAATGCACTTGTAAGGTACTTTAAGTCTAAGAAAAAATCTTTAACTAATTTTATGGATGAGATGAAAAAGGCTTTTAAAAATTTTTGTTCAAAAATACGAAGTTTCATAGAATCAGGGGCAAAATCAGTAGGTGGAACTATTATTACAGAAATATTTTGAATAGTACTTAGACCATTTAAAAAACTTATTAGTTTTATTAAACAGGGTTTTTCGTCTTTTGTTGATGCATTTAAATATTTAACAAATAAAGAGAATGCAAATAAACCTTTTAGTATTAAAGTAGCACAAGTTGGTAAAATAATTATGGGTGCTTTAGTTACAGGAGGAGCATTAGTTCTAGGAGAAGTAATAGAAAAAGGATTAATGGCAATACCAGCTTTTGCAATTGAAATTCCATTACTAGGAAGTTTAGCAAATATTGTAGGGCTTTTTTTAGGAACTGTTGTTTCTGGTGTAATAGGTGCAATAGTAATGTATCTAATAGATAAATTGATTGAAAAGAAAATGTTAAGAGAAAATGATAAGGCACAAATTGATAAAGGTAATGAAGTATTGTGTACTCAATATAAACTACAAATTTTAAATGAAGTTAAGTTTGAAAATACAAAAACGAATACTCTAGAGAATATTTCTAGCAGACATCGAGAAGCTGCTAAAATAATGAAAGAATCGTTAAGTAATATTATGGAGGATTTCGTTGGCGATTTTTCAGATAAAGAAAATAAAATAATAATTGATGAAGAAGATATAAAAACAAATGAAAAGATTGATAAAGCAAGTAAAGATTTAGACGATTTACTAAAAAGTTGGAATTAAGGGGGGAATTATGAAAAAAATTTTTAATATTATAGGGAATATTATTTTAATTATTTTGACTATTATTATAGAGTTAATTATGATAATTTTGGGATCGATTTGGACAATTATAAAATATGGATTAATTTCTATTGTAAACGGGATTATCTATATTGTAAATTTTATTAGAAATGATAATCTTGATTATGTAGAAAATGTTTCTAATAGATTTCAAATAGTTAGGGCTGTAATGAAAAAATCATTCAAAAATATGCAAATCAAAAGACAGAGTTTTGAATTAGCAAAAAATCGTCTTAAAGAATTTTCAGAAATAGAAACAGCAGTATTAGAGATTGGAAATGTAAAAACACAAGATATATTTTTTTCGCATAAAGTTACTGGTGAAGAACTAAATGATAAAATAAAAATTATTCAAGATTATATAATTGATTTAAATATCAAAAATAATAATGTAATTAACGAATTTGGAGAAATATATAATACATTTGAAGCACTAGATAAAGAGTATATAGCAAGTATTCTTACTACTATTGAATCAGTAGAAAAAACAAGTAATGATGTAAGAATTCAACAAGATACTTTGAAAGAACATAATGATAAACTTGAAATGCAACAGAACAAATTAGATGCTCATCAAATAGAAATAGAAAAAAGTATAGATAATATATCCAAAATTATTACGGCATTACATAAATATAAAGAAAAAATGGATAGTTATGATTCTTTTGAAGAGATTGATAAAATATATTCAGATTATAAAGCAATGTTAAATGTGATCGAAGAACAAAAAAAACATTTACAGGATATCGAAATGAATAATGCGGAAAATACTGGTAAATTAGATTCATTATATTTTCTAATTAATGAGGAGGAACAAATTACTGAAGATGCAACAAAAAAATACAATACAATTGAATATTTAGAAAAGAAGACTAAATATGCATATTTAATTTCTGGCGGAGCCATAGGATGTGCTATTATTGGATTAGTGTTAATTTTAACCAAATAACATATAAATACGGACAATGGTTTAGAGAAATCATAAAAGTTTATATTAGCATATGGGGGAAAGTAAAGTGAAGAAAATTGAAATTAAAAGAAATAATTTTAAATTAGCAAAAAATAGGATTAAAAAATTTTATGAAAATGAATCTTTAAAATTAACGATTGAAGGTGTAGAGGCTAAAGGCGGATTGTTTAATTTGTTCGACCATAAAGTAAGTGGCGTAGAATTAAATAATAGAATCAATGCTATTCAGAGATTTTTAAATAATATAAATAGAACAAATAATAATATAATTAGCGAGTTTGGAGAAATATACAATACATTTGAAGCATTAGATAAAGAGTATTTGGCAAGTATCATGATTACTATCAAATCGGTAGAAAAAACAAGTAACGATGTAAGAATTCAACAAGGAATAATAAATGAACATAATAATAAACTTAGAATACAACAGAATAAATTGGATGCTCACCAAATTAAAATTAATAAAAATTTTGATAATATAAAAAAAATAGTGATGAAGATAAAAAACAATAAGGAGAAAATTGATAATTATAAGTATTTTTCTAATATTGATATCATTTTATCAAATAATGAAATAATATTACATACTGCTAAAGAACAAAAACTACTTTTAGAAAAAATCGATCAATTTAATGAAAAATATACCGCGAGGTTAAATACGATAATTCAAGATAAATTTAAAATAAAAGAACTTACAGTAAAAAATAAAGAGCATATTACATTATTAACAAAAAAAATTAAATATGCTTACTGGATTTCTGGTATAGCTATTGGATTAGTAATTATTGAGATGATATTACTTTTTGCGAAGGAGATATAATGGAAAAATACATAAAAGCATTAAACAATACAGCTTCTATACTGGATGCTTTAACAGTTTCTGGCGGGGAAATAACAAAACTTGCTAGTGGCATAACTGAAAATAATGATGATAAATTAACAATTACGTTGTTAAAACAAATTACAAGTATTACAGAATCAAATTTAAATTCAAAAGAGATTAAGAAGGTTGCAATATCTTTAAAAAATTGTATAATAAATTATTATGGATATGCAAAACTTCTGGATATATGTAATAAAGAAAAAAAAGATATTGATGATGATACAAGAACACTTCAAGATTTATTGGGTGAATTAAATTCTCTTATCGGGCTTCGAACTATAAAAGAAAAAGTTAATGATCTAATCGCATATCAAAAAATCCAAAAATTACGTATAGAAAATGGATTGTATTCGACAAAAAATACATTACATCTTGCATTTACAGGAAATCCTGGTACGGGGAAAACTACTGTGGCAAGAATTGTTGGTAGAATTTATAAGCAAATTGGATTGTTGTCAAAAGGGCATTTTATTGAGGTGTCTAGAACGGATCTGATAGCTGGGTATCAAGGACAAACGGCATTAAAAGTAAAGTCTGTTATTGAAAAATCAATAGGCGGAGTTTTATTTATTGCTGAAGCTTATAGCATTACAGAAAATGATAATTCTGATTCGTATGGGAAAGAATGCTTAACAGAACTTACAAAAGCATTAGAAGATCATAGAGATGATTTAGTTGTTATTGTAGCTGGATACACCGATCTAATGAATAATTTTTTTGAATCTAATCCGGGGTTGAGATCTCGTTTTAATACATTTATAGAGTTTGAAGACTATGATTCAAATGAACTAGAAGAAATTCTACTATCTATGTGTAAGAAAAATGATTATACAATGGATGAAAAAGTAATAAAAAAAGTACGTATATATTTAGAAAAACAAATATTTATAAAAAATAAAAATTTTGCTAATGGAAGATTAATAAGAAATCTTTATGATAATTTTGTTATGAATCATGCAAAAAGAGTAATTAATATAGATAAACCCGGATATATAGAGTTAACAACAATTAAAGTAGATGATTTTTCATTACAATTTGATGAAATTGAAGATAATTGATATATATATAATATAAAGATAGACAGAAATTATTGTGATTTAATAATGAAAACAGATTTAATGGAAAAATTCTACTAATCTAATATTTATATTTTAATATAATTTAAGGAACAGAGTATTTTATATAATATTTCTTAAAAATATTTATACTTTGTTGTATTTATATTATCATTGTGGTATAATAAAATTGAAAATCATAAATTAAATAAGAATACGGAGGTATATTTTATGAAAGTTGTTTTAGCAGCAGATCATGGTGGATTTAAATTAAAAGAGTATGTAAAAGAATATCTTGAAAATGAAGGATACGATGTTATAGATATCGGTACAAATAGCGAGGAATCGGTTGATTATCCTTTATATGGGAAAAAAGCAGGTAAAATGGTTGCAAATAAAGAAGCTGATTATGGAGTAATATTTTGTGGTACAGGAATAGGTATTTCAATTGCAGCAAATAAAATAAAGGGTATTAGAGCTGGTCTTTGTCATAATGTATTTACAGCGAAATTAACAAGAGAACATAATGATGCCAATATTCTTGCAATTGGTGGTAGAATTATTGGGAAAGAACTAGCAATTGAGATGGTTAAAACATTTTTAAATACAGAATTTGAAGGTGGAAGACATATAAATAGGGTAAATTTAATAGAAGAATAGGAGTTGAGATAAAATTGAGTACTATTTTTAAAAAAATTATTGATAAAGAAATAAAAGCAGATATAGTATTTGAATCAGATAAAATATTAGCTTTTAAAGATATAAATCCACAAGCACCTGTACATATTTTAGTAATCCCTAAAAAAGAGATAAAAAACGTAAATGATATAAAAGATGAAGATAAAAATCTTATAGGTGAAATATTTATTGTTATACAGGAGATAGCTAAAAAATTTAATATTTATGATAATGGTTATCGTGTAATTACAAACTGTAATGAATATGGTGGACAAGAAGTTTATCATTTGCATTTTCATATATTAGGTGGGGAAAAATTAAAAGGGCTATTATCCAATGATTAATATTTCAAGTAGATCAAATGAAATTTTTAAAAAAATAAAAAAATTAAAACAAAAAAAATATAGAGATATTGAGAAACAATTTCTAGCAGAAGGAGATAAATTTTTAAATTATGAAAAAAATATAGTAAATTATATAATAAATGAAGAATATTATGAAAAATATAAAGAAAAAATTGATTTAGATAAACTAATTATTCTAACAAAAGAGCTGTTTAATGAGATAAGTTCGCATGAAAACAGTCAAGGTGTAATTATAGTATACAATTACAATTATTCTAATGTGAATAAATTTAAAAATACTGTAATTGTTCTAGACAAAATACAAGATCCTGGTAATATTGGTACTATAATACGAACAGCAGATGCTATTGGAGTACATGATTTTATAATGATAAAGGGAACAGGAGATATTTATAATGAAAAAACAGTAAGAGCAACTATGGGTTCTATATTTAAAATAAATTGTGTATATTTCGAAGAAGATGAGGCAGTAAATAATCTAATTAATAATAATTATAATATTATTGCAACTACATTATCAGATAAAAGTATTAATTATGACAAAATGATACTAAGCAATAAAAATGCAATTATTTTTGGAAACGAAGGTAATGGAATTAGTAAATTTATACAAGAAAATAGTAATTATTTAATAAAAATCCCAATAATTGGAGATGCGGAATCTTTAAATGTTTCTGTAGCTGCAGGAGTAATATTATATAAATATTTAAAATTGTATAAATAACAAATAAAATATAAAATAAAAAAAGGAAATTAATAAAAAAATAGTATATATCTAGTAATTAGTATTTTATACTAAATTAATTGAATTTATAAAGTAGGTGAACAGGATTGAATAGATACTATTCTAAAGAAATTGCATTTTTTAACATTTTAAGTACTGTATTAAATCTAAGTTTAAATGAATATGCAACAAATTTTGTAATTGATTTAGTTGAATTGTCAGAAAAAATAAACATTGAGAAATCAGAAATTGCAGAAAACATATACAAATTAGAAAAATATGAGATTTTAAAAGTTAAAGAGAATCAAAACGATATAATAACACTTGATTTTCTAGAATATAAAACAAAATTATCTGAAGTTTTTACATCTGAAGAGATAGATGAAATGCTTATGGAATTTGATTATTTTATTAAAAAATATAATGATTTAATGATAACAAATGATAGCAAACTAACTCCATATATTTTAAAGATAAAAAATATTTTAAAAGAGGATCCAAATTCTGACTTAAATAATATTATACATGAGGGAATTGCAAATATTTTTGTTAAGGAGATCATTATAATTTTAGAGAAAAAAATCTATAATATGTGTGAAGTTATTGATGAAGAGGACTTAGAGATTATCGAAGTAATTTTATTTTGCTTTTATAATTTTCCTAAACATGAAAATCCGTTTTTAGTAATACTTTTCTTATCAAGTGTATTTAGTTATATTGATGAAGCTTAAAATTAAATAACGAAATGAATTTAAAAACTAAGATGCTATAGTTTATATTACTATCTTAGTTTTTTTAAAATCTATTTTAGTATAGAGGTGTTAGTATTGAAAAAAATATGGATATTTTTTTTGCTAACTATATTTATGTTGTCTTGTGGAACAAAAAATAATAATTCAAAAGAAAATGAGGATTATATAATTACAATTAAATCAAATTTAGAAAATAAAAATCTGTTTGTAATATATCCAAATAAAAATAAATATAGTAGTGGCGATAAAGTTAAAATTAAAATAATTAAAAATAATGGATACATTGTAAAAGATATTTTAGTAAATAATAAAAGCTTTGATATTAACAACGAAATTATAATTGAAAATAATATTAACTTTGATATTATATATGAAAAAATAGATATGCCAAATTATGCGATATATACAAAAAATAACGAGATTAATATAATTAAATACAGATATAATGAAGAGCTATTTTTAGAAGAAGAGCTTTGGTATAAGAATAATTTAAAACTAAAGTCAATTAAGTATTTTTATACTAATAATTTTCTTACTGAATCAGTTGAAATAGATAATAATGAAAACAAGATATTGTCTAATTATATTTATAACGATAATTATGATTTAGAATATAAGAATATTAAAATCAATGGTAATTTATCTCAAACAATACATTATGAAATTGAAGAAAAAAATATAGTAAAAGAAATACTAAATAATGACGAAATAATGTTATATTACTATGTAAATAATATTATTTTAAAAGAGGAATATTATTTTAAAGGAAAACTTGAATATGTAATAAATTATACTTATGAAAAAAATAGTATTGTAAAAAAAGAAAAAACTGATATTAATGAAAAAATAATAGAAAAAGTTGAATATTTTTATAATGATTTAGAGGATATGAAATTTAATCTTAAAGTTTCAGTAATAGGATTAGGTATTGTGAATCCAATTTATGGTGATTACAAATATGGGTCACGTATAAAATTATATCCAATTGCTAATAGTGGTTATGTATTTAAAGGATGGGAAGGGAAAAATTCGAATCAAATTGAGAATAATGAAATTTTTATAGATTATAATAAAAATATAACAGCTATCTTTGAAAAAGAAGAAAATATTACGAAATATAGTCTTAATATTTTAGGAGAATTGAAAGATTTAATTATAAAAATTCCAAGTAAATCCGAATACTGCCAAAACGAAAAAGTAACATTAAAAGTTGTTGAAACAGATAAATATAAATTTATAAATTGGTCTGGAAAAAATTCTAATGATATAAATTTTTCTACAATTATTATGAACGAAAATAAAGAAATAGCTGGATATTTTCTTGAAAAGGATTTAATAAAAAAAAGTAAAAAATATGATGTTGTAGGAAATTTAATTCATACAGCTTATTATGAATATAATAATTTAGGAATTTTAGAAAAGATAAAATATGAAAATATTAATAAGAAAATAGAAAAATACACAGAATATATATATTATAACAATTTAATATTAAAGGAGGATAATAAGTATTCTAATGGAAATCTAATATCTACAAAATACTATGATTACGACAATGAATTTAATATTCATGCAATAACAACAAAAAATAATAAAAATGAGATTATTTCTATTCTAAAACCAAATGAAGTTCATAACAAAGAGAGTGCAGTATCCTATAATAATGAGATATATATAGGAAATAAATTAAGCACATTTGATAGAGTAAATATAATTAAAAAAACTTATAATAAAGATGGTTCTATTATCTTAGAAGAACATTATTATAATAAAAACATTGTTATGGATATTGAATATTTCTATGAAAACTATAAACTTATTAAGAAAATTACCAAAAATAAATTAAATAATGAGATTATGTTTATAGACAGTTTTGAATACTAATATATTCTATTTAAAAATAATTTTCAATTATTAAATTTTAACCAAGGAGAGGTGACTAAAAATGATGACAGAAGAAACTAAATTATTACTAGAAAAATTAAACGAGGAAGAAGAGCTAGTAAAACAATTTTTAAATACAGATTCAAAAGCTGCAGCATTTAAACTTGCAATGAAAATATCTAAACAAGTGGATTACGAGTTATCTATTGAAGAGATAGAAAATGCAATTGAAATTTTAAAGGTTAAAATCAAAAATCAGGAAAAACAAAATAATAAAGATACAGGAAAAGAAAATGAAGACGATATACTATTTTTAATTGATCTGTTTGAAAAATATGTTGAATAAAATATAATAAATGGGGGATTTTAAAATGAAAGAATATATTATTGGACAATATTATCCATATTTAGTTATTGGTGTCTACGGAATCGATTTTAAAGTACCAGACAATCTATTTGAAAGTGAAATTGAAGAGGAAATTGGAAAAAAATGTAAAGAATGGTATTTAAAATTAAAAGAAAAATTAGGAGTTAAATTTATGTCAAATGTAAATTTAACGGAAGTTGTATCATACACATTTAAAACATTTTCTTCAAGAGATATTGTAGGGATGCCATACAAAATTGATTCTAGTTTATCAATAGAAACAGAATTAAATCAAAAATATTCAGATACAAAAGTGGCAGAATTCACAGTAATGATTCAAATAGATGAATCACAAATAAAAGAAGTACTAGAGTATCTTCTAGATAATAATTATTATTATAAAGAAAATGAAGACTCTGAAGTAAATACCTTTAGAATGTTAGGAAAAAAACAATAATTACGGGGTGAAATCAATGTCGCTTAGTAGTCGTTGTTCTTATGTAGAAATTGATATTGATTGTCTTTATGAAAATTATAAATTCATTAAAAGCAAAACTGATTCAGATATTAGAGCTGTTGTAAAAGCAAATGCATATGGACATGGTATAAAAGAAATTGTTTATTATTTAAATAAATTTGGAGTAAACAAATTTGCTGTGGCATTTTTTGAAGAAGCGGTAATTATTAATGAAATTGTAGAAAAAGGGGAAATACTTATTTTAAATTATGTTGACCCGAATTTTATTAAAACATATTTAATGAAAAATAAAATAGATAATTTTATTTTCACAGTTTATTCAGTTGATATTTTAAAAAAATATATTGAAATATTAGGAGAATCTATATATAAATTAAAATTTGAGATTAAAATTAATACAAAAATGAATAGACTTGGTGTATCAACTAGTGAAGACATATCATATTTAAATAAATATTTTAGTGAAAACAATAATCTTCTTAATGGTGTTTTTTCTCATTTTTATAATACAAATTCTAAAATAAATACAGAAGAACAATATAATTATTTTTTAGAAATATGTAATAAATTTAATTTTTATATTCCAAAAAAACATATATCAAATAGTGGAGGTTTTTTTTTAGATGAAAAATATCATTTAGATGAAGTAAGGATTGGGATGTCATTATATGGATTGCAACCCTATAAAGAACATATAATAGAAGGTTTAAAAGAGATATTATCATGGAAAAGTGTGGTTTCAAATATACTTTATGTTAAAAAAAATGAAAATATAGGGTATGGGAATATTAATTTCGCAGATAAAGATATGAAGATTGCAATAGTTCCAATTGGATATTCTGATGGATACAGTTATTATTATAAAGATAATTATGTACTTATCAATAATAATAAATGTAAAATTATTGGAGAAATATCTATGGAACAGATTATTATTGATATTACAAATATCGATGTATCAATATCTGATGTTGTATACTTATTAGGAAAAAATATTACAATACGAGAGATTTCTAAAAAAACTAAATGTGTCCCTGATAATATCACTGCAACAATTAATAAAGAAATTATTAGACTCTACAAAGGGGATGATACTATTTGGAAAAAAATAAAGTAAAATTGAAAAAAAAAAATTATAGGTTATATAATATTTTCTATAATATTTTTTGTAATAGGATTCATATTGATTTATATTAAATTTTTTTATAGCGATTTATTAATTAAATATTCGTTAAATTATTTACATTATGTTTTTTTTATAATTGCGGTTATTTTCTTGTATAAACTAAATAAAACATCAAAACTAATTAATAAATCTCAAAATATAAAAGAAAGTAAAAGAGAAAATATGTTTTTAGATATTAATGCGGAAAAATGTGTAAGAGATGCAATATATAAACAGGAAGGTATAATATATGTATCTGATGTAGAAAATATAAAAAATCTAAAGTTTGATAAATATAAAGATGTAGAATCTATAGAGGGGATAGAATATCTTAAAAGATTAGAGGAATTAGATATTTGGGGAACTAAAATTACAGATATTACACCTATACAAGGATTACTTTTTTTGAAAAAATTATCTCTTTGGAATACGAAAGTAGTTGACTTATCGCCTCTTAAATATTTAACTTCTATACAGTATCTATATATTCAAGAAACAGAAATTGTAGATGTTAAAATATTATCAAGATTGAAAAAACTTAAATATATTAATATGGAAAATACTCCTATTGTAGATTTAGAATCTATAATTGATTTAGAAGATTTACAATATTTAAATATATCTTCAACAGAGATTTCAAATTTAAATTTTATAGATAAACTTGTTAATCTTCAATATTTAGATATTAGTTCTACAAAGATAACAGATCTATCTAAATTAGAAGTACTTACTAATTTGGAATATCTTAATATAGGTAAGCTAAAAATAGATAATCTAGATGTATTACTAAAATTACAAAACTTAAAAAATATACATTTAAAGGGAACACAGAATATATTTTCAGAAGCAAGAGGTCGTGAAGTTATAAAAGAATTAGAAAATAAAAATATTGAAATTATATATTGACAAAACTTAAAAAATGTAGTAAAATTACTAAGATTAAAACCTTTCCCATGTTTTAAACCCGTTAAAATGTGAATATTATAAGGAGGAAAGAAAGTGAAATATACTTCAATGTTAAAAAAAGAGAGCGTTGACAGAAAATGGTTTGAAGTTGATGCTGAAGGACAAATACTAGGTAGAATGTGTACAGAAATAGCAATGGTACTTATGGGTAAAAAAAAGCCTAATTACACACCTCATGTAGATAATGGTGACTTTGTTGTTGTGTTTAATGCTGAAAAAATAGTTGTTACTGGGAAAAAAATGAGCGATAAAATGTACTATAGACATAGTGGATTTCCAGGAGGGTTAAAAGAAAGAAACCTTTCTGAAATGCTTGATAAAAAACCAGAAGATATTATTTTATTAGCTGTTAAAAGAATGCTTCCTAAGAATAGATTAGGTAGACAAATGTTAACAAAATTAAGAGTTTATACTGGCGAAACTCATCCACACACAGCACAAAAACCAGAAAAAATGGATATATAGGGAGGGAAGTATAAGTGGCAAATAAAGAGCAAAATTTAGGAACAGGAAGAAGAAAAACAAGTGTTGCTAGAGTAAGAATAATTCCTGGAGAAAAAGGGATAATAATTAATAATAAAGAGATGCATGAATACTTTGGTGGAAGAGAAATTTTATCTACAATTGTTGAACAACCACTAGTGCTTACAGAAACACTTGGAAAATTTGGTGTAAGAGTAAATGTATATGGTGGAGGAAATAGTGGTCAAGCTGGAGCAATAAGACATGGTATAGCTAGAGCATTATTAGAAAATGATGAATCATATAAAAAAGCTTTAAGAGAAGCTGGATTTCTTACAAGAGACTCAAGAATGGTTGAAAGAAAGAAATACGGAAGAAAAAAAGCAAGAAGAAGTCCACAATTTTCAAAAAGATAATACATTTTCATTATTCGAGCTGTCATTACGACAGCTCGTTTTTAAGTTATATTTTAGTTATAAGGGGAAATTATGAATAATTTGATTGTAACTCTTTTTTTATTTTTTGTACAAATAATTATATTCTTTAAAAATGATAAATTGAAAAATAGATATTTAAACAGATATTATTTAATTTTTATAATTTATATAATTAGTTTTCCAATAATTAATTTAATTTTTTTTAATTATTTAAGAAAAATTTCTTTTTTTAATAGTTTTTTTATAAATAGTAGACATTATATAATATTTCAATTATTTATATTTTTGTTTTCAATTTTTGTTATTATTAAAACAGAACTATTAAACAAGATATTTACTAAAATAAATAGTTTTCTTATTTTAAAGGGGATAGAATTATTTATAATTACATCTATATTTAATTATATTATTGTATTTTTAATTAAATATAATATGAATAGTAGTAATTTTATTAAAAATATTTTAATTTACGAAAAAAATATTTATTTTAAAATTTTATTTTTTATGATTTTAGGTGTATTTATACCAATTTTAGAAGAAATTGTTTTTAGATATTTATTAATAGAAGGATTATTAAAAAAAAACAGTAATATATCTATAATAATATATTCTAGTTTGATATTTGCATTAATTCATTTACAGATAAATAATTTACTTATTTATTTTATCTATAGTGCATTTTATGCAGCCTACTATTTGAAATATAGATCAATATATCCTACATTAATTTGTCATGTTTTAAATAACATAACGGTATTATTTAGTTTTATTATTTTTAAATAGATTGTTATATGAAAAATATTAATATTTAAGGAGTATTAAATATGCTAAAAATAAAAAAATTGAATTTAAAGATATTAGTAAATATACAACAATATTAAATAAGCTAGATAGTGGTTTTTTATTTAGTGAAAATTATGTATATTTTATTGCAACAATTGATAAAAAAGTTTGTGGTTATGGGATTGTTAGTTATGCTGGGGAAAAAGTATATTTAAAACGGATATTTATTGGAAAAGAGTATAGATACGAAAGTAATGGAACAGCATTACTTAATTTTATACTATATTGGGCAGAAGGACAAAATATAGATAGAATTTTTGTTAAAAAAGATGAGTTTTCTGAGTATTTTTTTATTTCAAATGGGTTTCATTTTAAAAACAATTTTTTAATTAAAGAAAATATTTTAAAAGATAAAAAAAGAAAAGAGGAAGGTCTAAAAGGAACAATTATTTCCATGATGGTTAATGTATTTTTAGCAATTATTAAAATATTTTTTGGAATAATAGGTAGAAGTAAAGCGCTTATTGCAGATGGTTTAAATTCCTTTTCAGATGTAATTACATCTATTATTGTTCTAATAAGTATATATTATGCAAGTGAACCACCGGATAAAGATCACCCATACGGTCATGGTCAATTAGAAGCTATATCAGGTAATAGTATCGGACTTATTCTTGTAATAACTTCTGTACTTTTATTACACGAAAATATAAGTTCTATTTTCAAAGGAAAAGAGCTAATTGTTCCAAATGTATCTACAATATATGTTGTAATAATATCTATTATAATTAAATCAATACTATATATTTATAAAATTAGAATGGGCATTAGATTAAATAATATTGCAATAATTGCAGATGCTAAAGATCATAAAAGTGATGTTATCTCATCAACAGGAGTACTGATTGGGATCTTTTTAGCTATTAAAATCAATCCAATATTTGATATAATAGCGGGAATAATTGTAGCTCTTTTAATTGGTAAAGAGGGTGTAGGTATAATATTTGATACATCGAATAAGATCATGGACAAACAAGATGACGAATTATTATGTGATATAAAAAACATTGTAATGAATGATAAAAGAGTATATAATGTTCATAATTTAATGATGAAATCTTCTGGAAATAAAATTTTTTTATATTTCCATATAAGAGTAGATAAATTGCTTACAATAGAGTCGTCACATATAATTATTGATGAAATTGTACTAAAAATACGTACAAAACATGATAATATTGCAGGAATAACTATACATACAGACCCATTAAGAGAAGATTTATAAATATATATTCATAATTGTAGTTGAAAAAAAACTAAAAAAATGATATAATTGACTTAAATGTAATTAATATAACAATATATTAGGAGGCAATCTATAATGAGAAATTTACTTATGACTCCGGGACCAACACCAGTACCGGAAGAATCAAGATTAGTAATGGCAAAAGAGATAATTCATCACAGAACAAAAGAATTTTCAGAAATAATTAAGGAAGTATCCGATGGATTAAAATATGTTTTTAAAACGAAAAATCCAGTTTTAACATTAACTAGCTCTGGTACAGGTGCGATGGAAGCTGCAGTTGTGAACTTATTTTCAAAAGGAGATAAAGTTATTGCAGTTAGTGTAGGTAATTTTGGAAAAAGATTTGCACAATTAGGAAAAACATTCGGATTAAACATTATTGATATAGAATATGAATGGGGTCAATCAGCTAAAGTTGCTGATTTAATGGATATTTTAGATAAAAACTCTGATGTTAAAGGTGTTTTAATTACTCATCACGAAACATCAACAGGAGTATTAAATGATATAGAAAGTTTTGGAAAAGCAATAAAAGATAAAAATAAAGATATACTTTTTGTTGTAGATGCAATAAGTGGTTTAAGTGCGAATGAATTTGAAAATGATAAATGGCTTATTGACTGTGCTGTATCAGGTTCACAAAAAGGATTTATGGCTCCTCCAGGACTTGCATTTGTTTCATTAAGTGATATGGCAATTGAAGCGTGTAAAAAATCTGATATACCTAAATTTTATTTTAGTTTTGAAAAAGCTCTAAAAGAGTACGAAGATAATCAAACTCCATTTACACCTGCAATTACAACAATTATGTCTGTATATGAATCATGTAAATTAATAAAAAAAGAGGGTATTGACAAAACTATTGAAAGGCATAAAACAATGAAAGAAGCAGTGTGTGAAGGAGTTAAAGCACTTAATCTAGACTTTTTTATAAAAAATGAAAATGATAGAGGAAATACAGTTACAACAGTTGTAGTACCTGAAGGGGTAGATGGAGGAAAAATAGCAAAAATAATGGCATCAAAATATGGGATTACAATTGCAGGTGGACAAGGAAATTATAAAGGAAAAATATTTAGAATAGGTCATTTAGGAGATCTTGATCCTTTAGATGTAGTAACTACTTTTTCGGCACTTGAGTTAGTTTTAAGTGAATTAGGATATAAAAATTTCGAACCTGGAGATAGTTTAAAAGCAATACAAAAATATTTATTAAATAAATAGGAGGCCTTGTTAAAATGAGTATAAAAAATATGAAAGTTTTAGTGGCAGAACTTTTAGATGATGAAGCAATTGCAGTATTAAAAAATGAATGTATCGTTGATGTAAAATATAAGCTTAGTAGAGAAGAATTACTAAAAATTATACCAGAATATCATGGTATTGTAATAAGAAGTGAGACGCTTGTTGACGAAGAATTTCTTAATACAGCTACAAATATGAAAATTGTAGGTAGAGCAGGATCAGGACTTGATAATATAAATATTCCATATGCTACAACAAAAGGGGTAGTTGTTGCAAATACGCCTGAAAGTAATATTGTATCTGCTGCTGAACATACAATGGGTATGTTACTAGCTACAAGCAGAAATATTTCTTGGGCAGATAAATTTATAAAATCTGGAAATTGGGATAGAAAAAGATTTAATGGAAGTGAATTATATAATAAAGTAATTGGAATTATTGGATTAGGTAGAATTGGTGGACTTGTATCTGAAAGAGTAAAAGGATTCTCACCTAAAAAAATAGTTGCATATGATCCATATATTACAAAAGATAGATTTGATAAATATGGTGTAGAAAGAAAAGAAAACTTTGAAGATTTCTTAAAAGAGGTGGATTATATTACAATACATACACCTAGAACAGAAGAAACAAAAAATATAATTTCTGATAAAGAGATTGCTCTTATGAAAGATGGAGTTAGACTGGTTAACGTTGCAAGAGGTGGATTATACAATGAAGAAGCTCTTGTAAAAGGTATAGAAAGCGGTAAAATTGCATCTGTGGGTATTGACGTATGGGTTAATGAACCTCAAACAGATCATCCTCTTTATAAATTTGATAATGTTATAGGGACACCACATTTAGGAGCATCGACATTTGAAGCACAATTAAGAGTTGGAATTGAAGTTGCTAGTGAAGTAATATCGGGGCTAAAAGGTGAAATGGTAAAAAATGCTGTAAATATTCCAAGTGTATCTGAAACAACATTTAAAAAATTAAGTAAATTAATTGAATTATCAGAAAAAATTGGTAAATTCTATGCACAGTTACATAATGATAATATTGAAAAAATTGAAATTAGTTTTGCAGGTAAAGAGATTACTGATAAATCTGATTTAAAATTATTATCATTATTAGCTCTAAAAGGGATATTAGATACAAGTGTTCCAGAGACTGTGAACTTTGTAAATGCTAATTTAATTGCCGAACAAAAAGGGATAAAAATAAAAGAAACTCTTGATATGGAAAGTGGAGATTATGGTAACTTAATTAAGTTGAAAGTGTATCAAGAAGATGGAAAATATAATGAAATATGGGGAACAGTTCTTGAAGGTAAACATATAAGAATAGTTAAAATCGGTGAATATAATGTTGATCTAATTCCAGAAGGAAAACTACTTGTTGCACCACATAAAAATGTACCAGGCGTAATTGGTAAAGTAGGAATTGCTATGGGTGAATATAATGTAAATATATCAAACATGATTGTTTCTAATGCGAAAGATGTATCATCAATGATGATTTTAAATGTAGATAATAATGTACCAAGTGAATTAATTGCAAAATTAAAAGAGTTTCCAGAAATATTAGATATAAAAATTATATACTGCTAATAATTCTACCTATAAATCTATTTCAAATAAGATTTATAGGTAGTTTTTTTATGCGTATATGTTAATTAAATTATATAGGATTTTTTAATTACACATTAGATATTTTAATCAAACTTTTATTTATTATATAATTATAACTAGAAAAACGTAATATAAAAAGATATTTGTAAATAAAACTTAATTTACAATATTTAGTAATAAAAAAATTAAATGTAAGATATTTTTTATATGGATTTTGAAGATATAATCATAAATATAAAATAATGACATAATTATGTCTATATCTACTGTGGTTAAAGTTTTAACAATTTTTTTTATTGTGCTGTTAGTAATAATTTTAATATTTATAAAAATATATAATATCAATAAAAACAATAATGATATTTATACCTAAAATAGAACATGGGATTTAATTATGAACTTAAATTTTTAGATTTAAATAATAGCATATAAATAAAATTGTAACTTATAATATAATTTTTTTATATTTATCCATATTAAAAACTTGTATAGAAGAAAATAATAATAATATTTTATTAAATTACTGAATTAATAGTAAAAAAATAATAAATTGCATAAAAAAAATAATTTAATTAAAAATTAGAAAGAATATTGCTATATTAATAATATGCAATTTAAAATATAATTAATATAAGGGGGAATAAAGAAAAATGAAAAAAATAGTATTGTTTTTAATGTTGGCAATAATGTTTACCTTTACAGCATGTGTTGGAAATGTTAAAGATAAAAAAGATAGTGCAGATGGTGTAACACTTGTAAGAAATGGGGATAATATTAGTATAATAGCAGAAGATAATTATGAGGGGGTAGAAATTCTACTTAATCACGAAATTAATACAGATAATTTAAAAGTAAATAGTGAAATTTCAATTGTAAAGAAAACTGAAAATGGTATACTAGTAGTAATTGCAAAAAAAGATGGTATTAAAAAAGGTGATAATCTTTTTACAATTAATAATACAGAAAACAACGTAAATGTGAAATTAACAGATTCAATATCAGAAAAAATATTATTATCTAAAAATGTAAAAAGAAATGATACAAATATTTTATTAGGAGATTATAATAATGATAATAAAGTTGATTTAACAGATTTAAATTTATTAAAATCAAAATATGGTTCTAATGATACAAACTATGATATTGCTCCTGCAGCATTAGGAACAGGAACATGGAGTGGTATATATAGTCAAGTTTCAAAAGATGGAAAAGTTAATTTATTTGATTTTATAGTATTTACAAATAATTATGGGAAAAGTGGTCCAATTGCTGCTAAAACTCTTACAAAAATAGAGATTGTAGGATCAAAAAATCTTGAAGTAAAAGAGGGAAATAATATAAATGTACAAGCTATTGCAACTTATTCTGATAATACAACTGATAGTAATGTTAGCTGGAAAGTATCAAAAGAAGGTGTTGTTACATATACAGCAACCTCTAATGGAGTAAGTGTTAAAGGGATACAAGGGGATAATAGCGTTGTACTAACTGCATATTCAGGGGCGTTAGAAGATAATGTTACAATAAATGTTACAAAAGAAGTTGTTATTAAAAATACAATTAATATATATTTTCATAAAGATTTTGCAACAGGAATATATGCTTGGGTAGATGCAAATACAAAATTATTTGGAGCATGGCCAGGTAAAACAATAACAGATAAATATTCAAAAAATAGTGATTATTATGAAGTTATAGTTGAGGGAAAAGACAGTATTCTATATTTACCAATAAAAAATGGTGATAAAGTAGTTGCAGATGATCAGACTGCTACAATTGGTGATGTAACTTGGGATGCAAATGGAAATAAAAGTTCTGGTAAACCAGTATCTGATACAATGGTTAAAATAACAATTAGTCCAGAAAAAGCTAAATATAAAGGTACAGATACAATTACAATTAGTGTATCCGGGGGAACAATATCATCGAAAACTGCAAAAATTGGAAGTAAAGATATAAATTTCACTGGAAATACAGCTACAATAATGGTAGGAGATTATGTAAATGATCAAGGTACAGCTACATTAACTGTTACAGCTACAAATGAAGATGGACCAGAAACAAAGACTTTACAAATTAAAAGAGATGACTCTGAACCAGTAGTAGTAAATGATATAGATAATTTAAGAATATACCAAATAATGGTTTGTTCATTTATGGACGGAGATCCATCAATAGGATATGACTGGCAATGGGCAGGATATAGAGCAAATGGAGATTTACAAGGTGTAATAAACTCGCTTGATTATATAAAAGGGTTAGGAATGAATGCTATATGGATGACACCGATTTTCAATACATATAGCGGGCAACAAGCACATAATGGGTATTTTGCAAATGACTATTTTAATATTGACCCACATTTTGGATCAAATGAAACATTTAGAAGACTTGTAAATGAAGCACATGATAAAGGGATATATGTAATATTAGATGGAGTACTTGGGCATAATGCAGGTAGTAATCTTGCACCATCACCAATTAGCGGAAAAACTCCTTCAGGAAGTAATCCGGTAAACTATCAAGATGGTGGAAATACGCTACAATTCTATAAAGATGTTGTATATTATTGGATAAAAGAATATAAAATTGATGGATGGAGATTTGACCAATCATACCAATTAGGACCAGGAAATGCAGGACATCAAGGGCAAGGAGCAGGTAATTTCTATTGGGATGATATAAGAATAGAGATAGAAAGAGCGGTAGCAGAGAATAAAGCAAATGGAGATACATGGGGTATTTTAGGTTATCAAGTAGGAGAAGACTGGGAAGGTGAAGACGGTATTGTAGAAAACACGTATGGTAAAGGTGTGCAAGGTATTCATTCAGCGTTCGATTTCCCTACAAGATATAGAATTGTACAAACATTAGCACGTGAAGAATATGGAAAAGAAGTAAATGACGCATCAAATTTAAATTATGATCATAGCATGTATCCTAGTTGGGCACATCCAAACTTATTTATTGGAAACCATGACGTTGCAAGATTTGGAGACCTAGTTAACTTTTCAAATAAAAATAATAACTATTGGGAAAGACATAAAGCAGCCATTGCTTATCTAGGTGCATTTACAGGACCAATAACAATGTACTATGGTGAAGAGTGGGGTTCTAAAACTGGAAATTCAGATTTAAAATCTATGCACGTTGCAAGAAATGATGGTAAAATTAGTGGATTTACAAGCGATGAACAAGATTTAATTAACTATACAAATAAAGTTATGTCTACTAGATCAGAATATAAAGCATTATGGGGTGGGAAAAGAACTAACCTTAAAGCTGCAGGAAATCAATATATTGACTTAAAAGAAGATGGCGGACAAAAAATTGTATTCTGTTTAAATATAGGAACATCTGATGAGACATTTAATGTATCTGTAAGCGGATCAAAATTAACAGATTTACTAACAGGGCAATCTTTCACAGGAAGCGGGTCATTCCAAGTTCCAATGGGAAAATTACAAGGAAGATATTTATTAGTAGAATAATATAAAAAAAGACTTGTCTATTTAATAGGCAAGTCTTTTTAATATAAGGTAAAATTATTTTATGAAAAAAATTTCAAGTGAAACTAGATATTATAAAAGCTAATATATTTTTGTATAAAAAATTATGACTTAATTTATCATAAAAATAAATGCTGTATTAAATACTGGATAAAATATAATTATAATATTATTTAAGATAGTCTCAATCCAAATATAGGAGAAGGATTTTTTATTTTTATATTTATCTGCTATTTTTATTTCATCATAGTATTAATATACTAACTATTTATATAGAATTATGGTTTATATAATTGATTTATAAAAAATCCTGCTGTATGAACTTAAAAAAAATCTGTTCGAAGCGAAAGAACGTGATGAAATAATGTTTTAATTTAGAATATCAATTTATTTATGGTAGAATATGGCATACATTTACAATGAATTATGGTAAAGCTAAAATTTAATTAAAAAATATTATTGAATAATACTAAGTACTAGAAAAAACAATTTTATTTTAGCATTTATATAATAAATAGAAAAATAGTCTAGAAATTTAAGCAGATATATTGTATAATAGGATATAATTAAATAAAAAATAAAGGGGTAAAATATGAATAGCAAAAAAGAAAATAAAATAAAAAATATATGGATGTTAAATCATTATGGGATTCCACCAGAGTTAGGCCCGTTAAATAGGCATTATATGTTTGCAAAAAATCTAAATAATAGAGGATATAACACAACAATTTTTGCATCAAGTGCATTACATTATACAAATGAGAATATGATAACCACAAATGAGGATTATATTGTAAAAAAATATTCTAATGTACCATTTATATTTTTAAAAACCAATAATTATTATGGAAATGGTAAAAAAAGGATAATTAATATGTATCAGTATTTTAAGCAAGTTATAAAATTAACAAAAAAAATCAATATAGAAAAACCAGATGTAATATTTGCAACCTCGCCGCATCCATTAACGTGGCTAGCTGGGTATTTTTTAGCTAAACGTTATAAAGTAAAATTAATTGTTGAAACAAGAGATTTATGGCCAGAAGTACTTATACATATGGGGGGATTGAAAAGGAAAGGCTTAATTGCAACTCTATTATTTAAATTGGAAAAATTTATATATAATAAAGCTGATAAACTTGTATTTACTGTGGAAGGTGGAAAGGACTATCTCGAGGAAATTGGAATTGATCCGAGTAAAGCAAACTATATTAATAATGGTATTGATATAGATGAATTTAATTATAATAAGGAAAATAATATATATGAAGATATTGATTTAGATGATAACTATCATTATAAAATTGTTTATACAGGATCAATGGGTGTTGCAAATGAATTGAATTATATAGTAGAAACAGCTAAAATGTTTAGAGATAATGGATACAATAATATTAAATTTATATTATTTGGTGATGGATATAAAAAACCAGAATTAGAAAAATATGTGGAAGAAAATAATTTAAAAAATGTCAAATTTAAAGGGTTAGTTGAAAAAAAATATATACCAAATATATTAACAAAATCCAATTTAAATATATATACAGGGAAAAATATACCGTTATATAAATATGGTCTTAGTTTAAATAAGATGTTTGATTATTTCGCATCAGGAATTCCTACATTATCAAATTTTGATTCTGGTTATGATATGCTTGAGGAGAATAAAGTTGGCATTACTGTTAAATCTGGTTCTGTGGAAGCATTATATGAAGGGATACTAAGGTTTAATAATATGGATAAAAAAGAATATGATACATACTCAAAAAATAGCCTAAAACTTGCAAAGGATTTTGATTTTAAAATTTTAACAGATAAATTGGAAGAAATAATAAAAGATATAGAGAATAATATTTAAAAATATAAATTGTAGTAAAATTTATACAAAATTAGAGCTCATCAGTTTTTAAATTATTCTTTTATATAAATTTTAAATATGTTATATCCATTTATTGTGGTAGTTTTAGAATTGGTTAAAACGCAGAAAATATATATGGATTAAGTATGATTTTAATATTATTAATTATAAATTTATATTGAATTAATAATATTTTTATGAATATTAGTGAAGATAAAACAATTTGTTTTATAATCAAACGGGGGAATAAAATGTCTAAGAAAGGAAAAACAGCAAAGACTATTGCCATAATGATAATTCTTGGATTTTTTGGAAGGATCTTAGGTTTTTTTAGAGAACTATTAATAGGATCAAAATTTGGATCAAATGCCAAAACAGATACTTATTTTGTAGCAATAGCATCTATTAGCTTATTTACAGTTATGGTGACAAATACTTTAAATACTATTGTAATTCCTATTTTATCAGATATAGAGAAAAAAGATGGAAAGTTGTCAAAAATAAGGGAAACAAATAATATATTAAATATATTTATGTTAGTATCGTTACTATTAATAGTAATATCTTATTTTATGTCACCATATATAATGAAAATCGTAGGGATAGGATTTAAATCTAAAGAGCAGTATGAATTAGGTATAACGCTTATGAGAATCGGACTACCAACTATATTTTTTGCAAGTATTCAAGGTGTTTTAAGAGGTTATTTGCAAAGCGAGGAGAGCTTTAAGGAAACATCTGTTATTAGTTATCCATTTAATCTAATTCAAATTATATTTTTAATTGTGTACTCAACTATTTTTGGAGTTAAAGGTTTAATGATTGCATTTGTAATTGCAACTGGTTCACAAATATTTTTACAAATTTATAGTATAAATAAATTTAAGTTTAAATATTCACTATATATAAATCTTAAAAGTAATTATATAAAGAAAATAATGTATTTAATCCCAGGAATATTATTAAGTATAGGGATAACTGATTTGAATACAGTTATTGATAAATCAATGGCATCAACATTGAAAGATGGAAGTATTTCAGCTTTAAATTATGCAGAACAACTTGCAGTTTCTTTTAGGGGAATATTAATAGGAGCAATTTTAACGGTTACATATCCAATTTTTTCAAAGGAAGTTTCAAAATCTAATTTTATTAATTTAAAAAAGTTAATAATACATAGTATAAATATAATATTAATAATTACAATTCCATCAACAATCGCTATAATAATTTTATCCGAACCAATTATAAAAATTGTATTTGAGAGGGGAAAATTTAACGAAACAGCTACTCTAATGACATGTGGAGCGCTTGTATATACAATAATGAGGATGACTTTTTCATCAATACGTCATTTAATACAAAATGTTTTTTACTCTTTACAAGACACAAAGACCCCTTTAATAATAAGTAGTTTAGGTGTAGTTATTAACGTATCATTTAATTTTATTTTAATAGGCCCTATGGAACATCGTGGAATTGCATTAGCAACTGGAATATCGGCATTTTTTTCTTCTTTTATGATATTATTCTTGTTAAAAAGAAAAATTGGTTCTTTAGGATTATCAAAATCATTAATTTGTACAGTGAAATGCTTATTCAGTTCAATTATAATGGGAGTAATTATACATTGTTTATTTAATATATTGTTAATAAAATTGAAATTAAGCATAATAATTTCTTTTATGATATCTACAGTAGTAGGGGGAATAGTATATCTTTTATTAATCTATTTTTTTAAGATAGAAGAATTTAGAATGATATTAGATCTTTGTATAAATTATATAAAAAAAAGAAAAACCCAACGGTAAAAACCATTGGGTTTCTTTTTTATCCAACCATTATTTTTGTAAGTTTTTCTGAAAATAAAACAGGATCTTCTATTTTAAAGCCTTCAATTAATAGTGCTTGATTGTATAAAATATAGCTAAAGTCATCTAATAAAGGACTATTTTGGTCTTCGTTATAAATTGATTTTAATTTTGTAAAAATACTGTGAGAAGGATTAATTTCTAATATTTTATTTGCTTTTGCATTACTCATATTTGGTAATTCAGACATAATTTTTTCCATCTCTAGACTTAATCCGTTTTCATCTGTAACTATACAAACAGGACTTGTTTTAAGTCTACTAGAAATTTTAACTCCTGAAACTTTATTATCAAGAGATTTTTTTATTCTATCTAATAGATCTTTATTTTCTGTTTCAATCCCTTTAATCTCCTCTTTTTTTTCATTATCTACGAAATCAAGATCACCTTTTGTAATTGATTTGAATTTTTTATCTTTATATTCATTCATTCTATCTATCATAAACTCATCAATTCTATCTAAAAGGAATATAACTTCAAAGCCTTTATCTTTTACTAATTCCATTTGAGGTAATTTTTCTAAAGCTTCTTTATTTTCACCTGCAACATAGTATATAAATTCTTGTCCTTCTTTCATTCGTGATAGATAATTTTCTAAAGTAGAAAATTTATCAGAATCAGAGGTAGAAAAAATTAGTAGATCTTCAAGTTTTTCTTTATTTTGTGATGTAAAATCATTATAAATTCCACCTTTAATAGCTTCACCGAACTCTTTCCAAAATTCAGCATATTTATCAAGGTTGTTTTGTTGAAATTCTTTCAGTGTAGAGATAATTTTTTTCTCAAGATTTTTACTAATTACCCTTAATTGTTTATTTTGTTGTAAAATCTCTCTTGATATATTTAATGAAAAATCAGATGAATCTACTAAACCTTTTACAAATCTAAAATGATCAGGAATTAATTCATCACAGTTATCCATTATAAATATATTTTTTGTGTATAATTGAATATTTTTAGTAAAATCTTTTGAGTAAAAATTAAATGGTGCTTTTGATGGTATATATAATAATGCTGTATATTCAATATTTCCTTCAACTTTAAAGTGAATTTTATCAAGAGGATCAATCCAATCATGAAATTTTGATTTGTAAAAATTATTATACTCTTCATCAGTTATACTGTTTTTATCTTTTTTCCATAAAGGAACCATAGAGTTAAGTGTTTCAGTAGTAATTACTGTTTCAGCAGTAGCACCATCTATAGGTTTTCCATTTTCATCTTTTGGAATCTCTTCTCTTTCAATGTCAAGTTTAATAGGATATCTCACATAATCAGAGTATTTACCAATTAACTCTCTTAATTTATATTCTTCAGTATATTCATCAAATGTTGTCTCATTATCAGCATCATTTTCTCTTAATTCAAGAATAATTGTGGTACCACGTGAATCTCTGTTTGTTTCTTCGATTGTATAAGTACCATCACCAGTAGATTCCCATTTATAAGCTTTATCTGAATATGCAGATTTTGTAATAACAGTAACTCTATTTGCAACCATAAATGCAGAATAGAATCCAACACCAAATTGACCTATAATGTCAATATCACTTTTACTTGTTTCATTCATCTCGTTTAACTGTTGCACAAATGCTTTTGAACCAGATTTTGCAATTGTACCTAGATTTTCAACTAATTCATCATATGTAAGACCAATACCGTTATCAATAATTGAAAGTGTATTAACATTTTTATCTGGTTTTAGATAAATATGAAAATCATCGTCTCCATTTAATATTGATACATCTGTTAATGATTTAAATTTAATTTTATCAATAGCATCAGAACTGTTCGATATTAATTCACGTAAAAAAACATCTTTATGAGTATATATTGAGTGAATCATTAGTTCTAATAACTGTTTTGTTTCAGCTTGAAAGCTTTTTGTTTCTTTTGACATAAGTAATAACCTCCTTAAAATTCATATATTAACAAATTAGCACTCATTAGGCTTGTATGCTAATAGTTTTACCATAATTAATTGATTTTGTCAAGTGTTAATTGAATAAATTGCTAAAATAATATAATATATTTAAATTTTATTTATAGTATTTCTAAAAATTTCCCCAATATAACTACTTGATTTTGCATAACAAGGAGCCCAACCTAATAAAAATCTATAAAAATCTGCAAATGCAAATGTGTATAGAGATCTCCATTCGCTTTCCAATTCATCAAAATCAATATTTTTATTATATTTTTCAAGTGCAAGTTTTAATTCCTGAAAATAGATATTTAAAATATAGGATTCATTTTTCTTAATGATATCTTGTGGTAAAAAACTATCTAAAAGATATATAACATCTTTCATTCCGATACTTTTCCCAACATACTGAAAGTCAAAAGCTGCAACTTTTGTCTTGTTTTTATTAAAAAGAAAATTATCTATTTTAGCGTCTCCATGAATAATGGTTTTATATTTTGCATTATTTAAGGCTTCATCAATTTTATAAGATTGTTTCCTAATATTTTCATCTTTTATTAGATTTAGTTCTTCTAAACGTGTAGAAAGATGCCAATAGGAACCATTTTCCCATAAATTATTTGCTTTATCATGAATAAATATTCCATGAAAATTAGCTAGCCACTTTAATAATATATTAATTTGTGAGATATTATAATTTTTACTCGTATTATTAAAACCTGAATAGAATAAATCCTCTAAAATAAGTATTTTCTCTTTTGAAGAGCTATTTCCATAGTACATTTTCGGTGTATAGCACTCATCATTACAAAGATAGTTATAATATTTATACCAATTTATCTCAATATTATATGACTTAATTTTTCTATTATGTGATACATTTTTATTAAATTTATTGCTATTTACTAATTTGTCAGGATTTATATATTTTACAACAATATTTTTAATAGAACCATCAATTTCATAACGAATTATTTCTCCGTAATTATCCCACAAGTTTTGTAGTTTATTTTTAGAAATAATATTTTTACATTGCAGTTTTTCAGTAATAATTTTATTTATATTTTGATTATTAATTAATATTACCTCCTTTTTAAAGAATAAGATCTATTATAACATAAAATCATATAAAATATAATAATTTTAATACAATTTTAATAATAATTAGGAATAATAAAAAAGGATTTTTCAATTTTACATTGTATTATATAATAGTGAATAAAATAAATTAGAGGTGCATAAATTGAATAAAATCGAAAGTACTATTAAATATATTAAAAGTATAACAGAAAACATCCCTAAAATCGCGATTATATTAGGTTCAGGATTTGATAAAGTCGTAGAATCTATGAAGAATAAGATTGAAATTCAATATGGTGATATACCCAATTTTCCTATATCAACAGTAAAAGGTCATGAAGGTAAACTTATTTTTGGGACAATATGTGATATTGAAATAGTTGTAATGAAGGGAAGAATACATTATTATGAGGGATATAAAATGGATGAAATTGTATATCCTATTTTAGTATTTAAGGAATTAGGTGTTGAAAAAATAATATTAACTAATTCTGCAGGTGCCATTAATAAAGGGTATAGTGTCGGTGACTTTGTAATTATAAATGATCATATTAATCATTTTAATAATAATCCACTTATTGGAATGGACCTTATTGGAAGAGAGGATAATTTTTTAGATGTTTCTGAACTCTATAATAGAGAAATGATTAAAATTGCAAAAAATAAAGCAAATGAATTAAATATAAATTATCATGAAGGTATATATATTGGTGTAACAGGCCCTTGTTATGAGACTAAGTCGGAAATTGATTTTTTTAGAATAATCGGTGCAGATATGGTAGGTATGTCAACAGTGCCTGAAGCAATTATGGCGCACTATCTGAAAATACAAGTATTGGGAATTTCATTTATTAGTAATATGGCAACAGGAATATTAGATATAAAACATAATCACTTAGATGTATTGGAAAATGCAGAGAAAAGTGTTAATAAATTAAAAATATGGATTGAGGAGATTATAAAAGCAATTTAAAAATAGAGGAGGTGTGAAATTTGGACATTGTAGTACAAAAGCTTAATAAAATTAGTGATATTCTAGAAAATAGACTTAATGAAAGAATTCCAGAACTTATGGAGCTAATGAAAGATGAAAACTTTGAAGTAAGAGAAAAAGCTTCAAATGCAATTGTATTTTTTGAAAACAATGCTACAATTGAAGAGTTATTAAAAGCAGTTGCAACTGATGATCCAAATTATAGAAATAGTGCTATTGAAGCTTTAATATTAATGGGAGAAAAAGTAGTTCCTTTTCTTATTAGTGAATTAGATAGTGAAGACAAAGATGTTCGTAAATTTATTGTAGATGTATTAGGTATTATAAAAAGTGAAGAAGCTGTACCTTATTTAATGAAAATGATTGATGATGATGATGACAATGTATCACAAGGTGCATGTGAAAGTCTTGGTAAAATAGGATCAGCAAAAGCTGTTGATAAATTAATAGATACAATATATGATAGCGAATGGAAACAATTTTCTGCAATAGAAGCATTAGGAAAAATTGGAAATAGTAAAGCTTTACCAGATATTGTTAAAATTATGAAAAATTCAAATGACTGGATTAAATATGTGGCAATAGAGGCACTAGGAAATATGAAAAATGAGATGGCAATAAAATATTTAATCGATGAATTAAATACAGAAAATGATGAGATTATAAATGGGATATTTTTTAGTATTGAAAAAATAATACTACATTCAAATATTTTACCAAAAGAGAAACTTAATATTGACAATTTAAATATTATTGCAGATAAATTAAAAGGGATCTACACAAATACAATAAATATAGACTTGAAGAAATCTATACTTAGAGTAGCTTCTTATTTTAAATTAAGCTGTTGTTATCAAAATATACTATATGAAATAGTATCCCCTAATCAGGAAATATCAGATATTGCAATTGATTCTATTATAAGTTTTGGCGATGATATTATTCCAACTTTAATGAATAAATTAAAAACTATAGAGGATGATGAATTTGAATTAGAAGTTGGAATATTATACCTTATTGGGGAAATAGTAAGAGATAACAATGATATACTTGATTATATAACAGCGTATCTTATTAGACCAGAAGAGGAAATAAGGGATGTAGTGATACAGTCTATAATAAGAATTTCACGTGAAAAAGGTAGTGAAATAATAAAATATTACGTAGATGATAATAGTGGAAATGTACGAAGAACGGTATTAGAAATTTTAGCAATGTTTAAAATACAAATAGATTTTGATGATATTAAAGCAAGATTATGTGATATGTATCCAGATGTTAGAAAAGCTGCGGCAAATTATATAATTAAATTAAATAATAGTGAGTACAATAATAAAATCCTTAAAGAACTTCAATTACAAAAAAACGACTATAATGAGGATTATGTTAAGTTGATTATAGAAATTACTGGTAAATTACGGCTTGAATCAGCAAGTGAATATATAATAGAGCTTATTGAAAATAATGAAAATATAATAGAAATTGGTATATCTGCACTGGGAAATTTACAAAATGATAAAAGTTTATCATATTTGTTGAATAAAATCCATGATAAAAATGTAGTTATAAAAAAATTGATTGCTGATGCATTAGGAAAAATAAATTGTAAAAGTGCTGTTCCAAAATTATTAGAAATGCTTGATGACGAGGATTCATGGGTTAGATATTTTACAATTAGTGCTTTAAATAATTTTAACGATAATATAATTAAAGAAAAATTTCTTAACAAGTTACAAGTGGAAAAAACAAATCATGTTATAATTGAAATCTTATACAGTCTAAATAAATATAATTTGTTATTAGAGGATGAAAAATATATTAATAAATTTTTAAATAATGATGATGAAGATGTAGTTGCTGTAGTTTTAACTTGTTATAGAGAATTTATAAAAGATAATTTAGATATTAGAAATAAAATATTACGTATGTTAACAAGTGAATCTTGGAAAATAAAAAATGCAATACTTGATTTAATTGAGGGAGAAAAGCTTTTAAAAGATGAGATTACAAAAATTTTACCATTAATTAAAGATGATAATATGCTTGTAAAAGAGAAAGCGTTATCAATAGTTGG
>JAAYPW010000013.1 GCA_012519615.1 Fusobacteriota bacterium | reverse complement strand
TCTCTTTCTATTTAGTTGTCAATGTTCTTTCGTCCTTTCCTCAAGGACAAGTATTATATTATCATATCCTTCTCTTTTTGTCAATACCTTTTTTTTATTTTTTTAAAACTTTTTTTATTATTTTTATTCTACTATAAATAATGCGTTATATCACATTTAAAAATTACCAAATAATATTGTACAACTTTCTAATTCCATTTTCCAAAATTAGAAGAAAGAATCTATTTATTGATTTATAATTTTTTAAAAATTTCCATAGTTTTCATAAAGATATTTTATAAAACAAAATATCTATTATAAAAAATTAATATTTAAAATTCAAAATCACACACTAAATTTAGCTTCAAATATTGAGTTTTAATATCATAAATATTGATATTATGAAATATTATATTATTATTTTTCTTTGCAACTTGATTATAAATAGTGACAATTTCCGACGAAAAGGTAAGCTTTGATCTTATCTATTTATATTTGTATTTATACATAAATAAAATAATATTTTATCTTTCAAATTTAAATTTCTTTTTATACTATCTATTTATTTTTCTGGGAAAAGTTTATACACTTGTAATATTTTTTACATAACAATCTAATAAAAATATAATCCCTTATTTTAATATTTGTATATATCTATCCTGTATTTAATAAAACATTAATATCTTATTAGATAAAAAAACGACTAAAATTATTTTTAGTCGTTTTTTTTATTTTATTTTATATGAAACATATGTCCCATTTTTTTCTCTTTTGTTTTTAAATAAAATTCATTCTCTGGATTCGCTGTAATTTCAATAGGCACTCTTTTTACAATTTCTAAATTATACCCTTCTAAACCGATTAATTTTTTAGGATTATTTGTAATTAGTTTTATTTTTTTTACTCCTATATCCAATAACATTTGAGCTCCTATTCCATAATCTCTTAAATCAGCTTTGAAACCTAATTGTTCGTTTGCTTCTACTGTATCCATCCCTTTATCTTGTAAATTATATGCACATATTTTATTTTTTAATCCTATCCCTCTTCCTTCTTGTCTAAGATATAAAATTACACCTTTTCCCTCTTTTTCAATCATTTGCATTGCAGTATGTAATTGTTCACCGCAATCACATCTTTTTGAACCTAAGACATCTCCTGTTAAGCATTCCGAATGGACTCTTACTAATACTTCATCGTCAGCACTAATTTCTCCTTTTACAATAGCAATATGTTCTTTATCATCTATATCATTTTCGTAAGCATATATATCAAAATTTCCAAATTCAGTAGGCATTTTCGCTTGACTAACTCTATTTACCAATTTTTCAGATTTTCTTCTATATGCAATTAGATCCTTTATTGATATGATTTTCAGATTATGTTCTTTTACAAATACGCTAAGTTCATTAAATCTAGCCATCTCCCCATTTTCTTTTAATATTTCACATATTGCTCCAACAGGTTTTAGTCCTGCTAATTTACATAAATCTACTGCTGCTTCAGTATGACCAGTTCTTTTCAGAACTCCACCGTTTTCTGCAATTAATGGAAAAATATGTCCTGGTCTTCTAAAATCTTCTGGTTTTTTATTATCTAGTGAAAGGTCTTTTATTGTTTTAGCTCTATCTCCAGCAGAAATACCAGTTGTTGTCCCATCTCTTGAATCTACTGATATTGTAAATGCTGTTCCAAAATGATCAGTATTTTCTTTTACCATTAAATCAAGTTTTAGTTTTTTTGCAATATCTTTTGTTAATGGAACACATATTAACCCTTTTGCATAGTCAAGCATAAAATTAATATCTGAAATTTTTATTTTTTCAGCTGCAATAACTAAGTCTCCTTCATTTTCACGATCTTCATCATCTACAACAACTACCATTTTACCATTTTTTATATCCTCAATAGCTTCTTCTATAGTATTTAGCACTTTTATATCCTCCTCTTAAACGCTTATATAAATCCATTTTCAGCTAGAAATCCCATGTTAATCTCGCTTTTTTTCTCACCTTTAAACTCTAGAAACCTTTCAATGTATTTACCTATTAAATCTGTTTCTATATTTACTAGATCTCCAATTTTCTTTTTACCTAAAATTATCTCTTTTTGAGTGTGTGGTATAATAGAGATTGTAAAGTAATCATTATTATAATCTACAATTGTTAGACTTGCACCATCTAATGTAATTCTACCTTTTTCTACAATATATTTTGCATACCTTGGCTCATTTAGTTTAATTTTGTATATAATTGCTATACCATCTTTATATATTTCTGATATAACTCCTGTACAGTCAACATCTCCTGTTACAATATGTCCACCAAGCGGAGTTTGTAATGTAATCGATTTTTCTAAATTAACATAATCACCTTTTTTTATATTATGTAACGATGTTCTCTTAACAGTTTCCGGCATAGTATCTGCTGTAAAATAGTTATTTCCAAATGACGTTACAGTTAGACAAATACCATTTGTTGCAATACTATCACCAATTTTTATATTTGAAATTATTTTTTCAGCTTTTATTTTTATTTGAAGAGAATTTTCGCCTGTTTTAACAAGATTTTCTACAATTCCCATCTCCTCTATTAATCCTGTAAAAATTTTTTTCCCCTCCCTTTATACTACACCATTAAATTTTATAGCAATATTGTTACCATATTTTTTATAGCGTGGATTTTTAAGTATTAATGATTCTTTCATTTTATAAATTTCACGTCCATTTATAAAAGCGATTGCATTATTATCTCCTACTATTTTTGGTGCAATAAAAATTATCCCCTTATCAATAACCTTCTCCTCAATAGATTTACTTATTAAATAACTTCCTCCCTCTATTAATATTGAATCTATATTTAATTTTCCAATCTCTACTATAATATCTTTTATATTAAATTTTACCCCGTCCATATTGATGAATTTTATCCCTAAATTTAAGAGATTATTATATTTTTCTGTATTAATATTTTTATTAGATGTAACTATTATTGTTTTATTATCATAATTATTTTTTATAATATTTAATTCCTCTTTTATTCTTAGATTTGGATCTACTACAATTCTATATGGATCACTGCCGTTTTTTATTCTTGCAGTTAATTGTGGGTCATCATTTAAAACAGTATTAACTCCTATCATTATAGAGTGATATTTATTTCGTAACTTTTGGACTTTTTCACGGGCAATCTTATTACTTATCCATTTCGAATCACCTTCTCTTGTTGCGATTTTCCCATCTAAAGTTATAGCTGTTTTCAAAAAAACATATGGTATTTTTGTCTGAATATATTTTATAAAAATACTATTTAGTTTTACTACTTTTTCTTCTAAAATACCAACTATTATCGTAATTCCCGCCTCTTTTAATTTTAAAATCCCATTTCCTGCTACCAATAAGTTTGGATCTTTCATACCAATTATACATGTTTTTATTTTGTTTTTTATAATTAATTCTACGCAAGGTGGGGTTTTCCCGTAGTGGGAACACGGTTCTAAAGTAACATACATTGTGGCGTTTTCTACACTTTCAGTTGCACTATTAATCGCGTTTACTTCTGCATGTGCTTCCCCATAACGTTCATGATATCCCATCCCTATTATTTTATTCTCTTTTACAATGACAGCACCAACCATGGGATTCGGATTTACTTTTCCAGCACCTTTTTTAGCTAAATTAATTGCAATCTTCATATATTTTTCATGAATTTTATAATTATCCATCACTACACTATCCTTTTATAAAAACAATGTTCTATGAAAAAAAGCCTTTTAAAATTAGGCTTTTCTTTATATTATTTGTATTATATTTTTATTTTATTATAACAAAATTTAGAAAAAATGTCAAAATAATTAATCTAGACACCATATTTAATTATAATTTTAAAACTTCAATTATTTTTTGATAAAGTTTTTCCATCTTTATTGGTTTTGATATATATTCATCCACGCCTGATTTCATTATATTATCAATATCGTTTTTTAATGTATATGCCGAAACTGCAACAATGGGTACTCGTTTTCTATTTAATTTTATCTCTAAATCTCTAATCCTTTTAGTTGCATCAATTCCATTTAAGTTAGGCATTTGAATATCCATTAATATAATATCGTAATTATTTTTTAGCCATTTTTCTATTGCGTCAATACCATCTACAGCTAAATCAACATTACAATATATATTTACCAGTAAATTCTCTATAGCAATTTGATTTATCTGATTATCTTCAGCAACTAAAACATTTAGTTTTTGCATTGTAAGTTTATCTCTTAAAAACTGAAATCCATACTCCTCTTCCTGTTTCTCTTTTTTTACAACTTTTTTAAATATAACACTAAAATAAAATTTACTACCTACATGTTCTTTGCTTTCTACACCAATATCTCCATCCATTAATTTTATAATATTTTTTGAAATTGCCAGTCCCAATCCAGCACCCTCATATTGCTTCGTATAAGAACTATCTCCCTGTTCAAAATCTTCAAATATTATCTCCTGTTTATCCTTAGATATCCCTATACCTGTATCTTCAATTACAAATTTTAATTTAACCTCTTCGCTATTTTCTAATAACGGAGCTATAGAAAGTTTTATTTTCCCTTTTTCAGTGAATTTTACAGCATTTCCTACTAAATTTATAAGTATTTGCTTTAATCTTTTTGAATCTCCAACGAGTTCATTTGGCACATTTTCATCAATTACAAGTTCTAAATTTAGATTTTTATTTCTTGCTATTATCTCAAACATTTCTAAAATATCTTCAGCAACTTCATTAATTAAAAATACTCCATCTTCTAAAATCATTTTACCTGCTTCAATTCTAGAAAAATCAAGTATATCATTTATTAATCTAACTAGAGATTTTGCAGATTTTTTAAGTAGTTCTGCTATTTTTAATTGTTTCTCATCAAGTTTTGTACTTAATATAATATCAGACATCATAATTACACCATTCATTGGTGTTCTTATTTCATGACTCATGTTTGCTAAGAATCTACTTTTAGCTTTATTTACTGCTTCAGCTTTATTTTTCGCATTAATAAGTTCGTGTTCCATTTTTTTTCTCTCAGAAATATTCTCTACAGATATTACAAAATGGCTACATTCATTAAATATTGAGAATACAGGAACAAAAGAGATTGATAATGATATAGATTTTCCATCTACAAATGTATCTAATTCCCCACCCCAGATCTCTTTTGATTTTACTAGATTTGATATTTTTTCATTATTTTCAAGATTAAATACCTTTTCCCAATTAAGATTTTTTATTAGTTCCCGTTTTTTATTTATAATATTCTCTATTTTTTCATTAACATACTCTATTTTACCATTTATATCTACTATTAAAGTAATAATTGGACTTTGTTCAATTGCTCTATATAAAATCATCGATTGTTCCTCTATTTTTTCACGATTTTTTATTTCGTCTATTAAAAGTTCGTTTGATTCTCTAAGTTTAATTGTCCTAGCTTGTACTAAAGTTTCTAAATTTTCTCTATATTTTTCAAGTTCTTTTGTATCATTCACTCTCTTATATACATTTTTTAAAGTTCTATTAAAACTCTCTTCATCAAGTGGTTTTGTCAAGAAAAAATTAACTCCTAAATTTATTAAATCTGAAATAATCTCAAATTCAGAAGGATTTATAAGAGATATAATTTCAATATTTTCATTAAATTTTTTTGCCTCAGAGAAAAATTTTATTTTTGGTGTAATCGAATTTATAATTATAATGTCAAACTCTTTCTCGCGCATCTCTCCCAGTGCAGCTATTTCTGAATTTACTACATGAAAAGATTTTACCTTTTTATGTAATAATTTTTTTAATATACTATAATATCCCCCTATTTCATTAATCTCTTTTTCTAAAAATAGTACATTTACATCATATTTATACATGGAAATCCCTCATTAAATTAGTTTTAATTTTTTTAATTTATCGATAATATTTTTCTCTTCAATTGGTTTTATTAAATAATCATCACATATTTCCCAAAATGCCTCTTTTATATTTACATAATCATTTAAAGCACTTATCATAATTATTTTTGCTCTTTTATCAAAATTTACAATATTATTTTCCATTTCATATCTTCTTATTTTTTTAAGAACTTCCTGTCCATCCATTTTTGGCATCATAATATCTAAACATATTAAATCAAAAGGTTCCCCTTTTATAAATTCTTTTTCGAAAACTTCGTATCCTTCTATACCATTTTCAGCTAAATAGCATTTACCGTATTTTTCTAGCATTACCTCTAATCCATAACGACTTGTATAATCATCTTCTACTATTAATATCTTCAACCTAATTCCCCCTTCTAAAATTATATTTTTGCAATTGCTATCTTATAATCACCTTCGCTTAATAAATTATCAAGTTTATTTATTAAACTTATATTTTCTTTTTTCACCATATTTATCTGTGATATAATTTGAGAGCCCTCTTTTTTCTCGAATTTATTTATTATGTAATCTATTGTTATTTTTTCTATTGTAATATTAGGTTGATACCCGTATTCATTATATTCATCTGTTAATATTTTCGAAAGTAATTTAACATCAATAAGTTCGCTCACTATTTCTAGTGTAATTTCTAATGGAATTTCTAGATCGTTTGCAATTAATTCATATGTTGGTGCAGTCTCTCCATCTTTAAATTTTTTAGTAATATATGTCATTATATATATCATCAGTATTTTTTTATTAAAAATATTTATATTCTCAAAACTATTTAAAATATCGTAATTAGAACTATTCTGTATTGCAAAAGACACCTGCGTTCCAAATAATATAATTATCCAGTTAAATCTTATCCACATTAGAAAGATTGGAATTGCAGAAAAAGTACCATAAATTGTGTTATATTTTACTAAGAAAATTTGTGATTTTAGAAATACCATTTGGAATGTAAAATAAGCCATTGCAACAATTATAGCTGAAAATAACGCCGATGTTATTTTTACTTTAGTATTTGGCATCACCATGTAAATAATTGTAAATGCGACAACCATTATTAAAAAAGGTAGCATTCTTAAGATAAAAAATATTGTTTCCCCTAAAAATATATAATTTTTAAAATCTTCCACTTTAAAATCAAGATATACTTTTATACTATTACTAATTAAAATAAGTATAGGTAAAACAAATAAAAGTGCAATATAATCACTAAATCGTCTTATAAAATGTCGCGATTTTTTTATTTTCCATATGAAATTAAAGGAATCTTCTATATTTATCAGTACTTTTATAACTGACCAAAACAATACAATTATCCCTATTCCGGCAATTAGACCACCTTTTGTCGAATCGAGTAATCTATTTGCAAAATCAAAAATTTGATGTAAAATCTCTGTATTTGAAGAAAATTTTTCTAATAATTGTTTTTCAATTACATTTTTAAAACCAAAACCTTTACCAATTGCAAATATTATTGCTAAAATAGGAACTACAGATAGTAATGTATAGTAAGTTAGAGTGGATACCCATAAATTAAAATTAGATTCTTTAAATCCTTTTGCAGTTAAAAGAACTATTTTAAAATTATTAAATATAAATTTATTTTTTTTTATTAAACTTAAAAAAAAGTTTTTCATTTTATTTATTTTTGCCATTTAGGACTCCTTTTTTTTAATAATTATTTTAATATTAACATTATATTATATTTTTATATATATTTCAATTATAATAATTAAAAATATTAACTAAATATAAATATTAATATAGTTTTTTTATAAAAATACTAATATTAAATGTATAATTTAAAAAATTCATCCTAAATCCTATATAGAATTTATGAGATTATAATTTATAATTTTATTTTTACTTTATTTAAGTTCTGTTTCTTTTAAAATATTTAAATGTAAATTTAACAAATTACTTTGATTTTCAATGATTAAATATTTTATTATTATTTTTTTGAACCCTTATGATATTTATTGTTTTTTAAATTTATATCTAAACTTTCTTTTAAAGATTACTGCATAATATTATTTCATTTGATATTTTTATTAACAAAAATCATATATATGTGTTTTGTTAGTAATATTGTCGCTATTTTTTTAATTATATTATCTCTTTTCCTTTTAATTTCATCTTTAATCCTTGTATAACCGTTTCTGTATATTGCTAAAAATGTGTTTTAACTTTATTTTTCTTATTTTTTTATATTTCCATTTTATATTTATACATATTAAATTATTAAAAGTTAACATTCTTGTTTTAGAATTTATAAATATTCGTTGAAATATAGAAACTAAGATTCGTATGAACTGTATTTTGTACATAATAAAAAAGAGAAAATATAAATATTTCCTCTTTTTTATTATCTATTTTCTTAATTCTCCACTATATTTCTTTTCAATTGTACCTAATATTTTATCCATAACTACATTTACTTCTTCATCTTTTAAAGTTTTATTATCTCTAAAAATAATATTTATAGCAACACTTTTTTTATTTTCTCCCACTTGAGAACTTCTATAAATATCAAATAGTTCTACATTTTCTATAATATTACCTGATTTTTTAATATCATTTATCATATCGCCAACAAGTTTATCTTCGTCTAGAACTACAGCAATATCTCGCTCTATTGCAGGATATTTTGTTATTTTTTTATATTTTTTTCTATCTTTTGAATATTTAAATAATTTCTCTACATCAAATTCTGCAATATATACTCTCTCTTTATCAATATCTACATTTTCCATTACATCTACATGTATTTCACCGTAAGAACCAATATAATCTCTACCTACATAGATATCTACTGCTCTCCCTGGGTGGAATGTTTTATTTTCTGTTCTTATAGTTTGATATGATTTAAATCCAATTTCATTAAAAAAATCTTCAACATAACCTTTTAAATCAAAGAAATCATATGTATTTTCTTTTGTATCCCATATGAATTTATTTTTTCTTCCAGCTACACATATTGATACCTTTAACTCCTCTTTTGGCATCTCATCATCTGTTTTTATAAACACTTTACTCACTTCAAATATATTTATATCAAATATATTTCTTTTAAAGTTATCATTTACATTTGTTAGTAAACTATAGATAAGTGTTTTCCTCATTGATGACATATCTTCACTTATTGGGTTCATTATAAATAATTGATTATCATTATTATAATTTATTTTATAATGTGCATCTTTTGGGATAAAACTATAATTTATCACCTCTTGTAGTCCTATATTTTTTAATACTGTTTTTAATAATTTTGTTCTATATAAATTTTCCGATGGTTTTCCAGCTTGAATATTTTCTACAGGCATAACCGCTTCAATATTTTCAAAACCATACATTCTTATTACCTCTTCAAAAAGGTCTGCTTCACATATTATATCATTTCTATATGAAGGGGGAGTTATAGATAAGTTTTCATTATCTTTCTCTGTTACTTTTAATTGTAATCCATTTAAAATTGATATAACTTTATCTTTTTCAATTATTTTCCCTGTGAATTTATTTAATTTGTCTAAATTAATATTAATTACTCTATCTACATATTTTTCTACGTAGCTATCAACGATACCTTTTAGAATTTCACCACCTGCTACCTCTTTAATTAGACTAGCTACTCTATTAATTACTGTGATGCTATCATTAATATCTATCCCTCTTTCAAATCTATATGAAGAATCCGATGATATTCCTAATAATTTAGATGTTTTTCTGATATTATCTGCATCGAAATGTGCAACCTCTAAAAGTATATTTTTTGTATTATTATCAACTTCTGTATTTTTTCCACCCATTACACCTGCAAGTGCAACTGATTTTTTACCATCAGCTATAAGAAGTTCCCCATTTTTTAGAGTATGTTCTGTGGAATCAAGTGTTATGAATTTCTCATCTTGACTAGCTTTTTTTATTATAATTTTTTTATCTTCAATTTTATCATAATCAAATGCATGTAAAGGATGTCCATACTCCATTAATACAAAGTTTGTAATATCAACAATATTATTAATACTTCTTAATCCTATTGATTCAATTTTATCTTTTAACCATTTTGGAGATTCTTCAATTTTTACGTTTTTTACTACTCTAGAAACATATCTTTTACATAAATCAGGCGCTTCATTTACAATTGTTATGTAATCTTCTGTTTTTTCATCTATTTCCTTTATATTTATTTGAGGATATTTTATATTTTTACCATAATATGCTGATAATTCTCTAGCAATACCAATATGTGATAAACAATCTGGTCTATTAGGAGTTATCTCCAATTCGAAAATTATATCATCAATTTCAAGATGCTTTTTTACATCTAATCCTATTTCAGCACTTTCATTAAGTATTATGATCCCGTCACCATCTGTCCCGATACCTAATTCCACTTGCGAACATAGCATTCCACATGATTCTACACCACGAATTTTCGCTTTTTTAATAGAAAAATCTCCTGGTAAAACTGCGCCTACTTTTGCAACACATACTTTATCTCCATTTTTATGATTTGGAGCACCACATATTATTTGTAATATTTCGTTACCTACATCAACTTTACATATTGTAAGCTTATCTGCTTCTGGATGCATATTATACTCAACAATTTTACCAACAACTACATTGTTTAAATATTTACCTTTTTCCTCGATTTTTTCTACTTCTTGACCAATCATTGTAAGAGCATTATCTAGTTCATCTATTTTTTTATCTTTTATATCTATATATTCATCTAACCATTTAAGGGATACTAACATAATTCAAGTTCTACCATTAATTTTGGTAGAATACACCTCCTCTTTCTGTTTTTATATTATTTAAATTGTTCTAAAAATCTCATATCGTTCTCAAAAAATGCTCTTAAGTCATCAATACCGTGTCTTAACATAGCTATTCTCTCAATTCCCATACCAAATGCAAAACCTGTGTATTCATCCGGATCAATACCAACCTCTTTTAATACTGCAGGGTCAACCATTCCACATCCCATTATCTCTAACCATTTTGTTCCTTTATCTGTTACAAATTCTACGTCCATCTCAGCAGATGGCTCTGTAAATGGGAAAAAATGTGGTCTAAATCTTACTTTTTTGTCACCAAATGTCTTTTGTACAAATTCCATTAATATTGCTTTTAAATTTGCAAAAGATATATTTTTACCAATCATAAGTCCTTCCATTTGATGAAACATTGGTGAATGTGTGGCATCATAATCTGATCTATATACTTTCCCAGGACATACCATTCTAAATGGAGGTTTTTTATTTTCCATATATCTTATCTGTACCGGTGATGTTTGTGTTCTTAAAATAAGATTACTATTAAAATAAAAAGTATCTTGCATATTTCTAGATGGGTGGCTTTGAGGTATATTTAATGCATCAAAATTATAATATATAAGCTCTGCTTCAGGCCCATCTGCAATATCAAATCCCATATCAGAAAATATTTTTTCCATAAAATACATTGTTTCCGTAATAGGATGAAAGCCCCCCTTTTTATTTTTTTTCCCTGGTAATGTAATATCAATAAACTCCTTACCAATTTTATCTTTTTTCTCTATCTCTTTTATCTCTGAATATTTTTCGTCTAATAAAAGTGTTATCGAATCTCTTACCTCGTTGGCAATTTTACCAATCACTGGTCTATCCTCATTAGATAGATCTTTCATTGATTTCATAACATCTGTTAAAGTCCCTTTTTTACCTAATATTTTTACTTTGTAATCCTCAATATCTTTAATGCTACTCAATTCTTTTACTTCTTCCATGGCAATTTCTTTTAATTGCAACAATTTTTCTTTCATTTTTAAAACTCATTCTACTATAAAAAGTATAATAGAATCCTCCTCTCTATGATTTTATAATTTTGTTATTATCTCCATTTTTTCTTTTAATTTAACAAGTTTTTCCTCTAATATACTGAAATTTTCATTTTCCATATAGATCTCTATATCGTCTATTAACTTATCAATTTCTAAACTCTCTTCTGTTTCTAATTTTTCCTTTTTCAATCTTACAAGTCTTCTTACTTTAGATATTATAGAATCAGTTTCATTTTTTAGTTCAACAATTTTTCGCTGTTTTTTATCCTCTTCCTCATATTCTTTAGCTTCATTTACCATTTTTTCTATATCCTCTTCACTTAGAGAATAGCTATTGCTAATAAGAATTTTCTGAATACTTTTGTTATCTACATCAATTGCAGATACATTAAGAATTCCATTTACATCTATATCAAATGTTACTTCAATTCTTGGTTCCCCTTTTGGAGCTTTTCTAATATTAGTTAATTCAAAATTTCCAAGATTTATATTATCTTTTGCGAATTTTCTCTCCCCTTGTACCACTTTTATCTCTACACTTTTTTGATTATCCACAACTGTTGTAAATACTTTTGTTTCTGTTGTAGGAATTACAGTATTTTTAGTGATAATTGAAGTTACAAGACCACCTTCTGTTTCTATCCCCAATGTAAGTGGTGTCACATCTACAAGTACGATCCCTTTTATATCATCAGACATAACTGCTCCTTGTATAGCAGCTCCCCTTGATACAACTTCATCTGGATTTATCCCTTTATATATCTCTGTATTAAAAATAGATTTAAGTGTCTCTTGCACTAATGGAACTCTTGTTGAACCACCTACAAGTATGATTTTGCTTATCTCTTTTTCGCTAATCATGGCATCTTCCACAGCTTGTTTAACTGGATCAATTGTGGCTTCTACAAGCTCCTCAATTAAACTTTCAAATTTTGCTCTTGTTAATTCTTTATCTAAATGTAATGGACCTTTCTCATTTGCAGATATAAATGGTACACTTATTTTTGATGTTTTCGCTTCTGAAAGCTGAATTTTGGCTTTTTCTGCAGCATCTTTTAATATTTGCATTGCCATTTTTTCACTTTTTAAGTCTATTCCAGTATCTTTTTTAAATTCATCCACTAAATATTCAATTATTTTATCATCAAAATCGTCTCCACCTAGTTGATTTATTCCGTTTGTTGCACGTACCTCGATTGTTTTATTCCCTTCAATTGTAGTAATCTCAAGTATAGATACGTCAAATGTTCCTCCACCTAAATCATACACAAGTACAATTTGATCCTCCTCTTTATCTAGACCATATGATAATGCTGCTGCAGTTGGCTCATTTATAATTCTTTTTACATTTAATCCAGCAATTTTACCTGCATCTTTCGTTGCTTGTCTCTGAGCATCACTAAAATAAGCCGGTACAGTTATAACCGCTTCATCTATATTTTCACCTAAAAATTCCTCTGCATCATGTTTTAATTTTTGTAAAATCATAGCAGAAATTTGTTGTGGAGTATATTCTTTATCACCTATGCTAATTTTTTTTTCTGTACCCATATATCTTTTTATAGAACGTACAGTTCTAGTTGCATTTAACACAGCTTGATTTTTTGCAAGTTCCCCAACAAGAAGTTCTCCGTCTTCGCTAAACGATACAATTGAAGGATTAGTTCGATTTCCCTGTGCATTTACAATTACTTCTACTTCGCCGCCTTCTCCATAATATGACATACACGAGTTTGTCGTCCCTAAATCTATCCCAATAATTTTCCCCATGAAAAATCGCCTCCATAAAAAACTATTTTTTATTATTTATTTTATTATATAGCTTAATTTTTATTCTACATTATATTTCAATAAATTTCAATTCAAATATTATATTTTCCTCTTTTATATCAATGATACCATAATTCCCATTATTTACACTACCAGGATTAAATAAATTTATCTCATCTATCTCTTTATAATATTTTCTATGTGTATGACCAAAAATCACAACATTTTTTTTTAGTCTTTTACCCTCTTTTAAAATATCGATTAAACTAGATTTTACATCATAATAATGTCCGTGTGTTATTAAAAAATTATAATTTCCAAATGATATCTCCTCATTTATATTTACATTATAATCATTAAAATCACAATTTCCTCTAACCATTTTATATTTCAGCTCTTTATAGGCATATGATAAATCCCTAATATCGTTAGTTCCATCACCACAAAATATCATATAATCTGGATTTTCCTTTTTATAAATCGCATGTAAGACATTGAAATTCCCGTGACTATCAGAAACAACTAAAATTTTCATTTTAATCTCCTAACCTATAAAAATAGGAATTTTAATGTTTTCTAAAAGCTTAATACCGATTCTTTTTGTAAGTTTTTTATATAAAAAGAAATATTTTAAATTCCCCATAATTAATAGATCCATATTTTCTGTTTCCTCTTTAAAAATTTCTATCTCGTTACCTACTCTATCAACTATATTTACATGTTTACCCGCTATATTCATATAATTTTCCAATTCACTCGATTTTTCTTTTACATTTGCACTTATGAATTTATAATTTTTTATATCATTGAAATAATTTATAAAATAAAATAAACTCTTATTCGAATTAACTCTATTATCATGTGCAAATGCAATATTATCAAAATTATAATTTAATTTTTTTGGAATCAGAATAAATGGTTTATAGTAAGTTTTCATTATCATCTGTACATCTTGACTATTGTTTTCAGATATTCCTGTAATTAAAAGATCATATCCTTTCATTTTTTCCCGAATGATATCTGGAGTAATCCCCTCTTCTATTGTTAACTTTTCAATCACTTCTCCCTCTTTAAAAAATTTTTCTACTTTTACTGCCATTTTTTTCTCGAAACTTTCCCACTCCTCTAAAATATAGTTAGCAGAAAAACCTGCAAACATCCCCTCACTTGTTGCAGGTACAACCTCATATTTTCGAATATCTTTCACATAAATACAGTCAATTACATAATTGTATTTTTTCTTAAACATCTCCAAAAAATTCATTATACTTTCATTTAGACTATCATCATTTAAATATACTAAAATTCTTTTTCTCATAGAACTCACCTCTATATTTTATTTATTTAAATATAGTTTACCATTTTCTATTTGTCTTTTCACTTCTGTAAATGCTGTTCCACCATAAGATTTTCTTTCACTTACACAACCCTCTATGGATACTTTACTTATTACATCCTCTTTAAAAAGCTCTGAAAATTTAATATATTCATCAATTTTCATATCAGATATTAATTTTTTATTTTCTTCACAATATAGTACAATTTCCCCTACCACTTTATGTGCATCTCTAAAAGGCATCCCATTTTTTGCAAGATAATCGGCAACGTCAGTAGCATTTGTAAAGCCTGCATAGATCGCTTTTTTCATGTTCTCTTCATTTATTTTCATTGTTTTAATCATTCCGCTAAATACCATTAGAGATATTTTAACATTATCTATTGAATCAAAAATCCCCTCTTTATCCTCTTGAGTATCTTTATTATATGCAAGTGGCAAACCTTTCATTACAGTTAATATCCCCATTAAATTGCCGTAAACTCTACCAGTTTTTCCTCTTACTAATTCTGCAGCATCGGGATTTTTTTTCTGTGGCATAATACTTGACCCTGTGGAATACATATCATCCATTGTTACAAATCCAAATTCTGTTGTTGACCAAATCACTATTTCTTCAGAAAATCTTGACATATGCATCATAATCATAGATATAACAAAATTAAGCTCTATTATGAAATCACGATCACTTACCGTATCTAAGCTATTTTCTGTAACTTTATCAAAGTTTAATTCTTTCGCAACAAAATGTCTATCAATATTAAATGTAGTCCCTGCAAGTGCACCAGCTCCTAGTGGCATTACATTCAGTCTTTTATAGCAATCATCAAGTCTATCAATATCTCTTTTAAACATTTCAAAATATGCCATTAAGTGATGTCCAAAAGAGATAGGTTGTGCACGTTGCAAATGTGTATATCCTGGTAAAATTACATTAATATTCTCTTCTGCTCTCTCTACAATTACATTTAATAACTCTTCCAGTAACTCTTTAATAATTACTACCTCTTTTTTTAGATACATTCTAATATCAAGTGCAACTTGATCGTTCCTACTTCTTGCAGTATGAAGTTTTCCTCCAACTCCACCTACCAATTCTATTAAACGCTTCTCTATACTCATATGGATATCTTCATCTTGTGTTTTAAAAGTAAATTCATTGTTAAAAATCTCATTTAAAATTGTAAGTAACCCATTTTCTATAGTTTTTTGCTCCTCTACAGAGATAATATTTTGTTTTGCTAACATTTTTGAATGTGCAATACTCCCTTTTATATCCTCCTCATACATTCTTTTATCAAAACTAATAGATGCGTTAAACTCTTCCATTAATTTATCTGTCGCTTTTGTAAATCTACCACCCCATAGTTTCATCTAATATCATCCTTTCAAATTTATATTATTTAATTATATTTTAACATAATATTTCTATATTTTAAAGTTTTTTTTATTTTATTTCAATATTTTTAATAAAAGAGGATGTTGTATAGAATTCCATCCTCTTATTTAAAATATATATTTTATTAATATAGTTATTTTCCACAGTATTATTATTTATCTTTGTTAGAAATTAGACCATTATATACAATTTCTGCAATTTTCTCATGACCATCTGTTACTGGATGGATATCGAAATTTAATATAGATGATTTAAAGTACATTGGAGTTTTTTTATCCTCTCCACCCAGATATCGTCCATAACAATGCCCCATAAATTCGTCATAAACATCTAAATATATTACATTTTCATCAATAGATATTTTTTTTATTATATTATTTCCCTCTATTGTATATTTTGAAAAATCTTGATATATTGCGAAATTACTCAAACTTTTCAACCCCGAACTTACTGTATCAAACAGATCATAATATCCTAATAAATATATCTTCGTATTCTCATTATTAAGTTTTAATTTTGTGATAATATCTCTTAAACTATTTTCTAGCTCTTTCCACTCTAATTCAGTAATCACACCGTCTTCTAAATACTCTAAAAAATCATTTCCACCTAAATATATAATTACAATATCTGGATTAAAATTTACTACTTTTTTAAATTCGTTATCCCACTCTTTCCAGCTACTATTTTCTGAATAATCATTACTCCACTCACTTGCTTTTGATCCAATAATAGAGTAGTTTGCTATAATTGAATTTTTATAAATAGTTGTTATCGGTTTTATACTGTGAGACACTCCACTATATTTGCTTCCATTTAGCATATCTACCCAGCCGTACCGTTTTTCGTAATTTTCTTTATATTCTGAAATGTCCGGATTACAACCAGCAGATATACTATCACCTATTATTGCAATTTTAACCTGAGTTTTTTCGCTAGAACACCCTATAAATACAAATAGCATAATAATTAATAAATATTTGATTTTATTCATTTTTCCTCCTGAAATTTAATCTTCTTTAAATTTTTTTTTAGTTTAGATATATTTTTATCTCTTTTTTTATAATTTAAATCCAGATTTTTTTTAAGTATTTTTTTTAAATTTTCATTATAATTTTCATTTTTATCTATAAATTCATAAAGAATATCGTCAAATATCCGTTTTGATGCTTCTTTCGGTACATCTTTTTCTAATAAGTAGTATAATACTGCTGTTAAGCTATAAATATCGGAATATCTCCCTTGTTTGCTATATTGTGAATAAAACTCTAATGGAGAAAATCCTGGCGTAAGAAATATATCTCTCTTAAATTGATTTTCAATTTCTGATATAGAACCAAAATCAATTAAAATAGGTACACCGTTATTTTTAACAATTATATTACTTGGTTTTATATCTCTATGTATATATTTTTTACTGTGAACATAATCTACCGCATCTAAAATAGGAATATATATATTATGAAAAAAATCTTTAATATTATATTGTTTTTTTTGCATTATATACTTATTTAGAGTTTCCCCTTTACAATATTCTAATATAATATAAGCTGTATTATTTTCTTCAAAATATTCATAACACTTTACTATATTATTGTTTTTAAGTATTTTCAGTACATATGCTTCTTTTAAAAAAAGTTGTTTTTTTTCTTCATAGTTTTTATAAAGCGAAACACTTCTACAAGTTAAAGTCTTATGATCTAGGTCTCTTAATGCATATTTTGCAGGAAAATATTCTTTTATTACTATTTTTCTTTTATTTTCCGTATCATAAGCTAAATAAACTATTGACATATTACTTTTTTCTGATAGATTTTTTTTTATTATATATCTGCCTTGTTTTAATTTAGTTTTTTTAGGTAAATAAATATACATATCGTCTATTTTTTATCACCACCAACATTTTACTGATCTATTCTAATATTTCATCTCTTACATACTCGATCAAGTTTAATACATGAATTTACATAATAATTTAAAAAGTTTAAGTATATATATTCTACTATTAAAATACTCCTAAAAACTTAGTTTTATTTTTTGTTTTCTTGATTTTTTCTTCTACTGCTATTACTTCTCTTATTTTATATAATTTTTCATACATAGTTTTTGCAGCATGATAAGATTCTAATGCTTTTTTATAATTTTTATTAGAGTAATAAGAATCTGCCAGAATCTCAAAATCCACCGCTTTATGATATTCTTTTAAAATATCTAAATCTTTAATTTTTATATCTACATTTTCTGCCCTTACATTCATATCTACTTCAAAAAACATTGTTTTTGCTCTATTATATCTTAATTTTGCTACTTCATATTCCCTTTTTGTAGCTAATTCATCCCCTTCTGTTTCCAATTGTGAAGCTTCATTTAATTTTATCCCTTTTTTTATAATTTCATCTATCTCATTTATTTTGTGTTGTGCTTCTTTTGATTTTTGTTCCATCTGCATTTTTGTATATATTTTTTTTGCAACCTCCATTTTTTCCTTAGCAATTGCAAATTTACTTATTTTTAACATTTCAGCAGCTTCTTCTTCGTATTTAAAAGCTTTTATTTGTAATAATTCCATTTGCTCTTTTGTATTTAATTCTATGTGTGTCGTCACTATTTTAGCATCTAAGTCCTCAATATTATACCCTTTTATCTTTAAAAACTCTGACTTTGCATTCATATAATTTTCCAGTGATTCAGGATATTTTTTCTCCCTAAAAAATTCATCGCCCTTTTTTTCTATATTCTTAGATGTAATAATAGTTTTCAAATTTTGTATTTTAAAATTCATTTCTTCTACTTTATCTTTTATATTTATAACTTCATATCTTTCTAATAGCTCATCATATTTTTTTAGAGCCTCTTCATAATTTCCTTCTAAAACCAATTCTTCTGCTTTTTTTTCGTTTGTATTTTTTTTCTTGCTCTTCTTCATATTTAAAATGATTTTCTATTCGCATACATTTAAAGCCGCTGTATCTTATTCTATTTAATTTATTTCTCAATATTATATGCGGAAAATCTTTTACTTTAAATATCTCACATTCACCTGCTTTCATTGGGTCTATCTCAAAATATATTAATTTTCCTGTTTTATCATATTTTTCGCTTCCCTCTAATATACAATCCAATGTATCAGGTATCAATAATTTATATTCTTCTTGTCGTTTTCCACCTTCTCCTACTAAGGCTATTGTATTTCTTTCTATATCTCTCATAAAGACTTTTGTCTTTATATATTCATACAATCTTACGCTGAATAGATGAATCCCTTTTTCCTCTATATA
>JAAYPW010000129.1 GCA_012519615.1 Fusobacteriota bacterium | reverse complement strand
TGTTTTTAATAAGTATACATTCGATCTTAACACACGAGAATGTAGTGCATCTCCCACTATAGCAACTTTAAGACCTTTTATGTATCCTAATTTTTCATATATAGTAAATACATCTAATATCCCTTGAGTAGGATGTTCATTGGCACCATCCCCTGCATTTATTACACACCCTCTTACAAATGAAGAGAATATTTTACATGTACCTGCCACTGAATGACGTATTACATATAGATCTGTATTCATTGCATCAAGTGTTTTTGCAGTATCCATTAAAGATTCACCTTTTTTAAGAGATGATGAAGAAACACTCATATTTATTACATCTGCACCTAATCTTTTTCCTGCTAATTCAAATGAAATTCTTGTTCTTGTACTATTTTCAAAAAATACATTTATAATAGTTCGTCCTCTAAGTACATTTATTTTTTTATCTTGATTTTTAGATAATTCTTTGTATTCTTTAGCTTTTTCTGCAATTAGATAAAATTCCTCTGCTGTTAAATCTTTTGTTCCAAAAATATTTTTCCCTTTTATAGATACCATTTTCTTTCTCCTTCTAATTATATTATAATTATTTAAGTCAATTATATACCATATTTTTTTAAAAGTCAAAATATTTTAAGTGCAGTTATAAATAACTGCACTTTTCTATTTTTTATCTAATAATACCGTCATTTTTAATCTTTTTAATCCATTTTTTAAAGCTTTTGCTTTAAATTTTGTAATCCCTTTTATCTCTGTAAGTTCTTCTGCATCAGATTCAATAATGTACGAAAGCTCCTTATATTCATCAATTAATAAGTCAATATCTTTTCTAGTCAATCTTAGAATTTTCCCTAAAATACGATAACCTTTTGGCATAACTTTTTTATCTAATGTACTGTATGCTCTTCCATAACCTATAATTTGTGTTATTTTACCAAAATCTAGTAACTCTTCTTGATTTAGTTCATGACACTCTGCAATTACTTCTTTTACATCTTTTACTTCTTTATCATTATAATAATCTTCAATGAGATAATTCAATTCATTTTCAGCGCCTATTAATAATTCCTCAAATTGCATATTTAACAATCTTCCTTCTGCACCTAATTCAATAATATATCTTTTAACTTCATTTGATATTCTAAATAACATTTCAAACCTTTGTATACATAATGCAACTTCATACAAACTTACTAAGTCATCAAATTCTAAAATAGTTAGATTTGCTAGTGCATTATCTAGTACAGCTTTATATCTTTCAAGAGTTTTTATTGCCTGATTTGCTTCAATCATTATGTCATTTATATTTCTTAGGATATATTTAATATTATCTTTATATAGAGTTATTCTTTTTCTTTTTTCTGATATTGATATTACGAAATTTCCCGTCTGCTTAGCTACTCTTTCTGCAGTTCTATGCCTTGTTCCACTCTCATTAGTCTCGATTTTTGGATTTGGTTGCATCTGTACATTTGCATATATTATTTTATTCGTATTTTCATCTAAAATAATTGCACCGTCCATTTTAGATAGTTCATATATCTTTTGCGGGTTATAATCACAATTAATGTAGAATCCACCATCAATGAGACTTTGTACTGATTCACTATTTCCAACAACAATAAGTGCTCCCTTCCCAGCATCGAGGATATTATCAAGCCCTTTTCTTATTTCTGTTCCCGGAGATACAAAAGAGATAATTTCTAGAAGTTTTTCTTTTTCATCCATTTTTATTCATCCTTTCTAATAATTCATTTAAATTTCGTAAATATATTACTTTTATTTTAAATTTTTTTTCATCAATTTCATTTCTATTTCCCTCTGGTAAATATACACCTTTAAACCCCAATTTTTCTAATTCTATTAGTCTTTTATCTATAAATGATACTTTTCTTATCTCTCCACGTAATCCTAACTCCCCAATTGCTGCAATTTTATTACTTATTTCAATATTTTTTACTGATGATAATATTGAAATAGCAATTGCTAAATCAGCAGCAGTTTCTTTAACATACATTCCACCAGGTACATTTAGATATAAGTCTAGTCCCCCTAATTCAATATGGAGTATTTTTTCCAAAATAGCACTTATTATCTGTATTCTATTAAAATCAAATCCCTGTACCACCCGTCTTGGCAATCCAAATAGTAGTGTAGTACAAAGTGCTTGAACTTCCACAAGAAATATTTTAGACCCTTCTAGTGTTGGCATTATAATACTTCCGACATTTTTGTCATCTCTATCATTTAGGAAAAACTCTGATGGATTCAATACTTCAGTCATCCCTTTTTCATTCATATTAAATATACCGATTTCATTTGTTGATCCAAATCTATTTTTTACACTTCGTAATATTCTATAATAGTAATTTTCTTCCCCTTCAAAAGTAAGTACAGCATCAACCATATGTTCTAATAATTTAGGTCCTGCAATTTTACCATCTTTAGTAATATGACCTACAATAAAAAACGATATATTCTCTTTTTTGGCAATATCTATTATTTTTAAAGTAGATTCCCTTATTTGAGTAATTGTGCCTGGTATTGAATCATATTCTGAATTATATACAGTTTGTATCGAATCTATTATAACTATTTTTGGTTTATTCTTTCTTATCTGATTCTCTATAATATTAATTTCTGTTTCCTGTAATATAAAAAGATTTTTAGAATTAATATTTAGTCTTTCACTTCTTAATTTAATCTGACTTGCAGACTCCTCGCCAGCTACATAATATACAATATTATCTTTTGAATATTCATCCGCTGCCTGTAAAAGTAATGTAGATTTACCAACTCCTGGATGTCCTGTTAATAAAACTATTTCACCTAATACCAGTCCACCACCTAAAACTCTATCAAATTCTTTAATTGTTGTATTAATTCTTATGTTTTCTGTAGACTCTAACTCATGTAAATTGTATATTTTAAGATTACCGGTATTAATTTCCCTATTATTTAGTTTTTTTATATTTATTTTTATATCTTCTTGAAATGAATTCCAAGATTCGCATGATGGGCATCGACCCAGCCATTTTAATGTTTTATACCCACAATTTTCACATATATATTCTATTTTTTCTTTTATTTTAGACATAATTTTCCCCTAATCTTATTTTTTTTTATAAAAACAGGGCTATAGTAAAGCCCTGTTTTCCTGTATTTTATATTATTTCCTATTTTATTAAGATAATTTCTATTTCTTCTCTTTTATAGCTAGACTCTTTTTTAAATTTTATATCTTTACCATTTTCTTTACCAAACACTTTTATATATTCTATGTAATCTTTTTCAATTTTATCATACAAAACATCACTTACTTTTATATTTAATCCCCGTATATCTTTCTCATGAAAAAATGATTGTATTTCTTTTATCATATTATATATAATAGTGTCCAGAGAGTAAATATAACCGCTCCCTGCGCATTCATTACATCTATCAAGGAAATATGCCTGTAACTGTCTTCCTACGCGTTTACGCGTCATTTCAACAAGTCCTAATTCTGTAAATCCAATAATATTTGTTTTTATTCTATCGTTTTCTAGGTTAAATTTTAATGCTTCTATAATTTTTTCCTTATCTTCTTCAGAATTCATATCTATAAAGTCTATAATTATAATTCCACCTAAATTTCTAAGACGTAATTGTTTAGGAATTTCTAATGCTGCTTCATAATTTGTCTCAAATATTGTTTTATCTAAATTACAACAACCGGTATTTTTTCCTGTATTTACATCTATACTTATTAATGCTTCTGTTTTTTCTATTATCAAATATCCGCCACAATCAAGCCACACTTTTTTTTGAAGCGCCTTATGTACTTCTTTTTCAATGCCGTAGTATTCTAAAATTGGTTCACTTTTTTGGTATAATTTAAGTTTTAATTTAAGATCATTTTCTGAAAATGCTGATACATAATCTATTAATTCCCAATAGTGTTCTTCTGAATCTATAATTAATTCGTCCACTTCTGAAGAAAACATATCTCTAAATACCCGTCTTATTACATTAGTGTCTTTATAAACTATACTACCTGGTTTCGAAGAAAAAATATCACTTTCTATTTTTTTCCATTTTTTTACAAGGTATTCTATCTCTTTCACAAATACACTTTCTTCCTTGTTCCTTGCTGCTGTTCTTATTATAAGACCTGTACCCTTTGGCTTAATATCCTCTAATATTTTTTTTAGTCTATCTTTCTCATAACTATCAGTTATTTTTTTAGATACTGCTATATAATCATTATTTGGCATAAGTACTAAATATTTACCTGGTATAGTATAGTGCGTTGTTACCCTTGCTCCTTTAGTACCATTTGGTTCTTTAAGTACCTGCACTATTACCTCATCACCAACATTTAAAATCTCTTCTATTGGTTTTTCGCTATTTTCTATACCATCTAAATATTTTTCTTCAAATTCTCTTAAATCTTTAACATATAAAAAAGCATTTTTTTCAAGTCCTATATCTAAAAAAGCAGATTCCATACCCGGTAACACATTCGCTACTTTTCCTATATATATGTTCCCAATAATTCTAGCTACATCTTCGTTTTGAATAAAAAATTCAACAACTTTACCAGACTCTATAATGGCAACCTTAATATCAAGTTTTGTTACATTTACTATTATCTGCTTCATTACAACCTCACTCGCATTCAATAATTATTTTACCAAGTATCTCTTCTCTAGAAATATACATTTCTTTATCTTTTCCAATTATAATATCGCCATTTTTTATATTTTTATCAATTAAAATTTTAAATTGTATATTTAGTTTTTTCTCATTAATTTTATTTATCCCTTTTATTCTAGATATAGTTTTTTCGTTAGATTTAATATGAATAATCTTATTTATAATACCATTCTCATATAAAAAATTACGAATTACCCTATAATATATTTCTCCCTCTACAAGTTCTCGAAAAGCAGAGTGAAATGGACCACTTACAATTATTCCGGGCTCTCTTAAATCATCTGAAGGTTGTAATCCCATTTTAATTATCTTTATATTGTTTAATTCCATATTAGCAATATACTGAACTGCAATATCTACTGCTTCATCCATACTAAGAGGAACATATTTTTTTTCTTTATATAATTTTTCTAATATTGTGTTTTTTATCACTAATGTAGGATAAATTCTAATAATATCTGGCTTTATACCTATTATTTCTTTTATTCCTTTTATATCACTTTCGTAGGATGCTCCATACAACCCTGGCATCATCTGTAGTCCCAGCAATATTTTTTTTTTCCTAATTATTTCTATTGCATTATATATTGTATTTTTAGTATAATATCTTTTTGAATAATTTAACACTTTTTCATCAAAAGACTGTATTCCTAATTCTATTACATTTATTGTATAATTACTTAAATTTTTCATTATATTTTCATTAATATAATCTGGTCTAGTAGATAATCTGATCCCATCTATTTTTTTTTCTTTTACATATGTTTCTACAGCATTTAAATATTCTATTTGTTTTTCAATTGGGATACCTGTAAACGTCCCACCAAAAAAAGCAACTTCTTTTTTAGAATTTATGGGAATTGTTTTTAGATTTGTCTCTATAATATTATGGATATCTTCTACTCTTATATCGGTATCAACACCATTTATTTTTTTTTGATTACAAAATACACAGTCATTAGGACAACCATAATGTGAAATAAAAATTGGAATATTATAATGTTTCATTATGCTTTATTCCAATAATTTCACAAGCTTTTCTAGCTGCCAATTGCTCGGCAGCTTTTTTATTTTTACCTATTCCTTCTCCAACTATACCATTTTTTATTTTTACACCTATTTTAAATATTTTATTATGGTCAGGACCAATCTCTTCCAATACATCATATTTAGGTATTTTTTTATATTCTTTTTGACTGTATTCTTGTAATATTGTTTTATAATCAATTAATTTTTCATTTTCATCAATATGCTTTATTCTATAAGTTAAGAATTTTAAAGCTATTTTTTTAGTAGCTTCAAAATTTGAATCAAGGTAAATCGCACCTAAAAGCGCTTCAAATGCATCACCTAATATAGATTCTCTTTTTCTACCTCCGGTTATCTCCTCGCCTTTACTTAAATACATATAATTACCTATATTAAGTTCATCAGCGATTTCAGTAAGTACCGGTTCACTAACAATCATAGATTTTAATTTAGCAAGCTCCCCTTCTGTTGACTTAGAATAATTTAAATATAAATATTCTGTAACTATTAGATCAAGTACCGCGTCACCAAGAAGTTCTAGTCTTTCATTATTTATATGTTTGTACTCCCAATTTTCATTCCCGTAAGATCTATGAATCAATGAATTTTGAAGTAACTTTTTATTTTTAAAAGTATAATTTATTTTTTTTTCAATTTCATGACTATATTCTTCTTCCAATATAACTCACCTCATTATTCGCTATATTTTTTTATAGCTATTACTGCATTATGTCCTCCAAATCCTAGTGAATTTGATAAAGCAACATTAATATCTCTTTTTACAGCTTTATTTGGAACATAATCTAAATCGCATTCCGGATCTGGTGTATCATAATTTATTGTTGGAGGTAAAATTCCTTCTTTTACAGCTAATACTGTGATTACAGCTTCTACTCCACCTGCACCACCTAATAAATGTCCCGTTGCACCTTTAGTCGAACTTACTGCTAATTTATAAGCATGTTCTTTAAATGCTAGTTTAATAGCTTTTGTTTCAGTCTTATCATTTGCATCAGTTGATGTACCATGTGCATTTATATAATCAACGTCTTCTGGTTTAACTCCTGCTTGTTTAAGTGCCATTTGAATAGCTCTAACTGCTCCTGCGCCTTCTGGATCTGGTGATGTCATATGATATGCATCTCCTGTTTCTCCATATCCTACGATCTCAGCATATATTTTTGCTCCTCTTTTTTTAGCACCCTCTAACTCTTCTAATATTAAAACTCCAGCACCTTCTCCCATTACAAATCCTTCTCTATTTCCTGTAAAAGGTCTTGATGCTTTTGACGGATTATCATTATAGCTTGTAGCTAAAGTTTTAGCAGCACAAAATCCGCCAATTCCCATAGGAGTTATCGCTGCCTCTGCCCCCCCTGCTATCATTACATCCACTTTCCCATTTTTTATCATTTCAAATGCATCACCAATTGAATGAGTTCCTGATGCACAAGCAGTAACTATTGTTTTATTTGGTCCTTTTGCACCTAAATATATAGATACATTTCCAGAACCCATATTTTCGATCATTGCTGGTATTGTAAAAGGTGACATTTTTTTAGGCCCTTTTTCTAGCAATCTTTGTTCTTGTTCCTCGAATACTTCTAAACCTCCAATACCAGAACTTACAATTACACCTATATTATATGCATTTTCCTCTGTAATTTCTAATCCTGAATCTATTAAGGCCATTTTAGATGCAGCTATTGCAAATTGTGAATATCTTGCTAATTTTTTTATCTCTTTTTTTTCAAAATATTCATCAGTATTAAAATCTTTAATTTCTCCTGCTATTTTACTAGGAAACTCTGTAGTATCAAAAGTTGATATATTAGTAACACCTGATTTTCCATCTAATATAGCTTCCCAAGAATCTTTGGCATTAGTTCCTAATGCTGTTAACATTCCTACTCCTGTAACAACAACTCTTCTCAAATTGATTCACCCTCTCTTTTAATTTTTTTCATATTTCCTATTAATGTATTCTAAAATTAAAATTATAATTACTTAAGAGTACATTAATACACTATAGGGGAAACAACTCCCCTATAGTTAAATATTGATTATTCATTAGCTTCAATGTAATCTAATACATCTTTAACTGTATTTAACTTAGCTGCTTCAGCATCTGGTATTTCTACACCAAATTCCTCTTCAAAAGCCATGATTAATTCTACTGTGTCTAGAGAATCTGCTCCTAAATCATTTATAAATGAAGCGTTTTCAGTTACTTGATCAGGATCTACTCCTAATTGTTCAACTATTACCTCTTTCACTTTATCAAAATCTGCCATAAGTATTTCACCTCCTTTTTATTCATATTCTTTAATATAACAAATTTTTTAATATTTTTCAAGAACTTATTTTTTAATCTAATTTAGATTAATACATTACCATTCCACCGTCAACAGTTATTACTTGTCCAGTTATGTATTTTGATAAATCAGAAGCTAAAAATAATGCTGTATTTGCAATATCTTCCGGTAATCCCATTTCACCCATAGGTATTTGTGATAAAATTTGATTTTGCACTTCTTCTTTTAATATTTCTGTCATATCAGTTTTAATAAATCCTGGCGCAATAGAATTTGCTCTTACTCCTCTTTTAGCTCCCTCTCTTGCTATTGTTTTAGCTAATGCAATTACTGCTGCTTTTGATGCTCCATAGTTTGCTTGACCTACATTCCCCATAAGTCCTATAACAGAAGCAATATTTATTATACTTCCGCTTCTTTGTTTTACCATAGCTTTAAACGCAGCTTGGCTACAATTAAATGTCCCTTTTAGATTTATATCGATTACTCTATTGAAATCTTCCTCTTTCATTCTTAAGAAAAGTCCATCTCTTGTAATACCTGCATTATTTACTAATATATCAATTTTTCCAAATTCATCTAGTGTTTTTTTAACTAATTCTGCAGAACTTTCAAAATTAACAACATTTGATTCTACAAAAATAGATTTTACACCATATTTCTCTGAAATTTCTCTTGATGTTTTTTCCCCTTCATCTTTTAAAATATCAGTAATTACAATATTTGCTCCAGCTTCAGCCATTTTTTCAGCTATTGATCTACCTATCCCTCTTGCAGAACCAGTTATAACTGCAACTTTCTCTTTTAAAGTTATCAAAATTACTCCCCCTTTTTATTATAGATTTGCTAATTCTTCTAATGTTCCTATACTAATTACATCTATAGTTTTATCTATTTTTTTAGCAAGTCCTTTTAATACATTTCCAGGCCCTATTTCATAAAATTTAGTTACACCACTATCTCTTAGTTTTATAATTGTATCTACCCATTTCACAGGACCAAAAGTCTGTTTATATAACTCTTCTTTTATTTCTGAAATTTCCTCTTTAATATTTGCATCTGTATTTGCTATAAATTTAATTTTACTTTCTACAAAGTTAAATTCATCTAATCTAGTTTTCAACTCTTCACCAGCTGGTCTCATAAGTGATGAATGAAATGGACCAGATACTTGTAAAATAAGAGCTCTTCTTGCACCTGCTTCTTTTAACTTTTCGCAAGCTTTTTCAACAGCTATTTTCTCTCCAGCAATAACCGTTTGTTTTGGTTCATTATAATTAACAGCTTCAACAGTCCCATCAATTTCAGAGCAAATTTGTTCTATGATATTTGAATCTAATCCTATAATAGCAGCCATTGTTCCGTCAATTTTATCAGTGACACTATTCATAATACTTCCTCTTAACGCTGCTAACTTAACAGTGCTAAGAGTATCTAAAATATTAGCAGCTCCTAAAGCACTATATTCTCCTAAACTATGTCCTGCAACATAATCAGGTTCTATCCCTTTTTCTTTTAAAATATTTGCAAGTACTAAACTAAGTAGAACAATTCCTGGTTGTGTATAAGAAGTCTCTTTTAATTTTTCATCTGGACCATTAAACATAACCTCTTTTAGATCTATATCAATATTACTAAACACTTCATCAAATTGTTTTTTAGCAATTTCATTATTTTCATATAAATCTTTTCCCATTCCTACATATTGTGCACCTTGTCCAGGGAATAAAAATGCAATTTTACTCATTAATAACCTCCATTTTTAGCAATATGAATCTTTTAGTCTTTTTAATTCAACTTGAAGACCATTTACTAAATCATTTACTATCTCTTCACATGTTTCCTCTTTGTCAACTAGTGCTGCTACCTGACCTGCCATAACACTTCCATTTTCTACATCTCCATTTTTAACAGCTATTCTAAGTTTTCCCGAACCAAATTTTTCTAACTCCTCTGTAGAAGCTCCGTTTGATTCTAACTCTACAAATTCTTTTGTAAATTTATTAGAAAGTACTCTTACAGGATGGCCTGTTGATGCTCCTGTTACAACAGTACTTCTATCTTTCGCTTTTAAGATCATATCTTTGTAATTTTGATGTGCAGTACACTCTTTAGCAACAATAAATCTTGTACCTAATTGTATCCCCTTAGCTCCTAGTGCAAGTGCTGCTGCAAATTGCTTACCAGTAGCTATACCACCTGCTGCAATTACAGGTATTTCTAAAGCTTCTACAATTTGTGGTAGTACTGCCATTGTTGTTAATTGTCCAATGTGTCCACCAGCTTCTGTCCCTTCTACAATTACAGCATCAGAACCAGCTTTTTCCATTCTTTTTGCCAATGCAACAGAAGGAACTATTGGTATTATTTTTATATTTGCTTTCTTCAATTTTTCTATGTAAGGACCTGGATTTCCAGCACCTGTAGTTACAACAGGGACTTTTTCTTCTATACAAACATCTATTTGTGCTTCAATATCTCCCATTATAAGCATTAAATTAACAGCAAATGGTTTATCAGTTATATTTTTAACTTTTCTAATCTCTTCTCTTAAAATTTCAACTGGCATACCACCACCAGCTATTATCCCAAGTCCACCTGCTTTAGATACGTGACCTGCTAAATTCCCGTCAGCTATCCAAGCCATTGCTCCTTGTAATATGGGATATTTAATGTTTAATAATTTACAAATATCTGTGTTTATCATAAATTCTATACCTCCTTAGACCATTTTATTAAACACGAACCATAAGTAAGCCCTGCGCCAAATCCTACCATTATAATATAATCATCTTTTTTTATTTTATTTTTTTTAATCGCTTCATCTAAAGCTAGACCAATTGAAGCAGATGATGTATTACCATATGTTTCTAAATTCATGTAAAATTTTTCTACTGGTAAATCAATTTTTTTCGCTGCCGAACCTATAATTCTGTAATTTGCTTGATGTGGAACTACTAATTCTATATCTTTAATATTAATATCAGTTTTTTCTAATATATTATTTATTGTTTCTGGAATAGCAGTTACTGCAAATTTAAATACATCTTGACCTTTCATTTTTAAAAAATGCATTTTATTTTCTATAGTTTTTACTGTAGCTGGATTTCTAGAGCCACCGCCTGGTTGATCTAAAAACTCCCCACCACTTCCTTTTGCTTTTAAGTCATAAGATATAATACCATAACCTTTTTCCACTTCGCCTAATATTGCTGCAGAAGCACCATCTCCAAAAAGAACACAAGTATTTCTATCTTCCCAATCAATAATTTTAGATAAAGCTTCTGAACCTATAACTAATACTTTTTTATACATGCCTGTAGCTATAAAGTTAGCTCCTGTTACTAAACCATAAACAAATCCAGTACAAGCAGCTTCTAAATCAAACGCAGCGGCATTTATAGCACCAATTCTATCCTGTACTAGTGCTGCTGTTGAAGGAAAAGCAAAATCTGGGGTAATAGTCGATACTATTATTAAGTCAATCTCTTCTGGCTTAGTATTTGCATCTTCTAAAGCTTTTAAGGCTGCTCTAACAGCTAAATCTGAACAAGCTTCATCTTCTTTAGCTATTCTTCTTTCTTTTATCCCTGTTCTGCTCACTATCCACTCATCTGTAGTATCTACCATTGTTTCTAGTTTTTCATTTGTAAGAATTGTTTCAGGAACATAACTACCTATTCCTATTATACCAACACTTTTAATTTCAGCCATTAGGCTTTTCTCCTTTCATTATCTCTTTAAGATTTCCAACAAAATTATTTTCTGCAAAAAAATATGCTATTTTTATACCATTTTTTATCGCTTTAGCATCTGAGCTTCCATGAGATTTTATAGATATTCCATCTAATCCCAAAAATAAAGCACCACCATATTCTGAATAATCCATTCTCTCCTTCAAATTAATAAAAATTGGTTTCATTAATAAAGCTCCAATTTTACTTATAAATTTATCTTTGAGAGATTCTTTTATAATATCGAATATTAACTTAGCTATCCCCTCGCTTGTTTTTAGAACAATATTTCCAGTAAATCCATCTGTTACAATAACATCAACATCTCCTTTAAAAATATCTCCTGGTTCAGTATTTCCTATAAAATTAATATCTTTTGTTTCATTAAGTAGTTGATATGCTTCATTTGTAAGAGAATTTCCTTTTCCTTCTTCTGTCCCAATATTTAAAATTCCTATTTTAGGATTATCTTTTTTTAGTATCATTTTAGCATAAAACGATCCCATCATTGCAAACTGCTTTAAATATTCTGATTTACAGTCCGCATTTGCACCTACATCTAATAATATCATTTTACCTTTTTTGCTTGGAAAAACAGTTGTAATTGCTGGACGAAGCACACCTTTTATTCTTCCTAATTTTAAAAGACTAGCACTCATTAAAGCGCCTGTATTTCCTGCTGATACCGAAGCATAAGCTTTACCTTCCTTTACAAATTGTAAAGCAATATTCATAGATGCATTTTTTTTCTCTCTAACAGCCATTGCTGGCGATTTTTTTTCGTTCATCTCTATAACTTCATCTGTGTGTATTATTTCTACTCTATCTTTATCATATTTATATTTTATTAATTCTTGTTCTATTTTATCTTTATGTCCAACCAGTATCATTTTTAATTTAGGTATTTCATTTAAAGCTAAAATAGCACCTTTAACTGTCTCAAAAGGTGCATGGTCTCCTCCCATTGCATCTAATACTATCTCCATAATCAAAAGTTACCTCCCTTATAAAAAAAAGCAAGATAAAGTAAATCTTGCTTTTTTATAAACGTGAACTACAAAAACTAAGCTTCAGTTTTATCTTCTGCTGTTGTTTCCGAAGCTCCCTCTTTTTCTAATACCTGTCTGCCGTTATAAACACCACAAGCAAGACAAGCTCTATGAGGCATTTTTGTTTCTCCACATTCAGGACATGCCACTACATTAACTGCAGATATTGCATGATGTGATCTTCTCATATTTTTTTTAGCTTTAGAAGTTTTTTTCTTAGGTACTGCCATTTTTAATTACCTCCTAATTTTCTTTTACAATATTTAAAAGTTGCTGCCACCTTGGATCAATATCATTTTCTTTTTCATATATTTTTTTCTCCTCTAACCCTTCACAGTTTTCACTACATTTTGGATATAAAGGTACTGCAACTATTATGTGTTCTTTTACTATTTTTGTAATATCTATGTACGTATTTTTTTCTAACACTTCTTTTATTGTATCTTTATAATCATATTCATTATCTGATTTAAGACTTTCCTCATACTCTAAATATTCTCTTTCTGATAAATACATTACATCAAATTCATCATCAATTATTTTTTCAGCCTCATTTAGACAGCTAACACATTCTATACTAATTTTAGTTCTAAATTTAACATTTAAATATATCTCTGTATCGATTTTATATAATTTTATATCAATATTTACATCTTCCAATAGAATTATATCTTCTAATTCTAATTCTTCTTTTTTTAGGATACAACTATCTGTATATTCATCTGTATTTATAAAAACTCTATTAATATCTAATTTCAATATCTCACCTCATAAAAATATCTACATATTATACTTTAAAATCTCTTAATTTGTCAAGCTAAAAAGGTACAAAATTAATATATTAATTCCTTTATGATTATAACATAAAATTTTAAAAAAAACAATTAAATTATAAAAAAAATTATCTTAATCTTTTTCTATATTGTGTTTCAAAATATATACCTATTGCTGTAGACAGAATACCAATTATTAAAAAAAATAACCCTTTATTCATTTTATTCCAAAATAACTCAAAATATCTAATATATACATTTAAAAATAAAAATATTGTTGCATAAATTTTAAATGTATTATTTTTATATTTTCTTCCTAAAATATAAAGTAGTATACTCACAAAAACCCATATTATTATCATTATTGATTTTTCTCTCTCTATAGTTTTAACTTTTAATATTACTTCGCCATAATCATTAAAAAGTGTTATTAACATTAACCCAATATTTACATATATTATTCCAAAAAAACTATATATTTTTTTATATGTATAACTTAATCTAAATTTTATAAAATTATGCGCATATGCTACTATAAATAGCACAATTCCTGCTAATATTACTAGTAAAAATGTTATTTTAGGACAATTTATTATACTAATTTTAGTATTTGCATTTCCAGCAGATAAGATTAATGGTAGTATTAATATGTTTGCTAAAATAAGTAAAATTTGTCTATATCTTATGTAGGAAACAATTAAATAGACTATGCTCCAAAATAAAATTATTATAAATAGTATTTCATTTTTAGTAATATTAAATTTAAGAAGTATGTAATAACTATCTATTAATAACACTATGGTTGATAAAATTAATGTACTTATACCTAATTTAGGATAATAATATTTTTTATTCTGATTTAAGAAGTTAATACTAAAATAAAATCCAGAAATTGTAATTAAAGTTAGTGATCCTAGTTTTGTATAAATTGATGACACAATATACATTGTAAAGTAGATAATTCCTATTAAAATAAGAATTGCACCAATAATTACGCTCCATCTCATAATACTATCTACATCATTTTGATTTTTACTATAGTTATCATATAAATTATCAAATGTTTTTTTGTCAATTTTATCTTCCTTATACCATTTTCTAAGTTCATTTAATATAATTTTATTTTTTCTTAGCATTTTCCCTCCTCCCTAAATACTCTCTAAGTTAAAATAAAAACCTGCTTTTAAGCAGGCTTTCATTTAATTATTCTAATAAATTAGTTTGCTAATTTAACATTTGCAGCTTGCGGGCCTTTATCCCCACCTACAATTTCAAATGAAACTTCTTGCGATTCTTCTAAATTTCTAAATCCATCCATGCTAATAGCTGAATAATGTACAAAAATATCTTTTCCATCTTCGCATTGGATAAATCCAAACCCTTTTTTAGTATCGAACCATTTTACTTTACCTTTTAACAAATAAAACACTTCCTCTCAAAATATAATAATACAATTAAGAAAATCTTCCTAATTTCAATTTAATTATAGCATATTTTGAAGTTATTTGTCAAAAAATTATTAATATTTTTTAATAACTAATCTTTTTTTAATTTGTAATTATATTCTACTTTACACCCACGTTCTTCTAATATTTTTATGACACGACCATTTTTTGTATCAATATAATCGTATTTACCATTTTGATCTGTGTGTTTCCCATTTTCACTATATAATTTTTCCTCTGTATATAGGTATTCATTTCCCTTTAATCGCACATTTTCTAAAGTCATAATATCTTCTAATATTGAAATATCCGAAAGATTGTTATTTTCTAAATTAATTGTTTTAAGTTTTTTTAGATTTTTAATATCTGAAATATCTACAATTTTATTATTTGATGCATTAATACTTACTAAATTCTCTAATTTAGATACACTATTTAAATTTACCAGTTGATTATTAAATACAGCTAAACTTGTTACCGTATCCATTTTTTCTGTGATATCTAATGTAGTTAATTGATTAAAATATATATTTAGATATTGTATTGAATTTAATTTTGATATTTCCGTAATATCTGTTATCATATTATACTCAAATTTAAAATTTGTTAATTCCTTACACATAGATAAATTTGGAAATTTTACTATATGATTATTTGAAGCATCTAAATAGCGTAAAGCTGTTAACGTCTCAATTACAGAAGAATCAGTTACTTCATTATACATAAAATCTAAATGTCTTAATTTGGGTTTATCTCTTAGACTTTCAATATCTTTAACCTTATTTTTATATAAAGTTAACGTCTCCAAATTTTTCATATTTACTAAAGCATCAATATTTTCTATATTATTTTCTCTAAATGCTAAATATTTTATATTTACTAAATTTATTAATGGTGATATATCTTTTATATTATAATTAGAAATATATAAATCTTCTAATTTTGTTAGTTCTCTTAACGGATCTAAACTATCTAAAGTTCTCCCACCTACTGCTATCATACCATCATATAATGCAAATTCTACAAGGTTTTTCATGTTTTTTACTACTGATATATCACTTGCAGTTGTACCATCTAAAATAAGTCTTTCAATATTAGTAAGTTCGTTTAAATCTGATAGATTATTAATATTTCCTGTTAGTCCCAATATTTTTAGTTTTTTTAATTTTTTTATATATGATATATTTTCTATATTTGTTTTGTTAGAATATCCTTGTCTTATATTTAATTTAACTAGATTTTCACAGTACTCCACACCTTTTATTGATTGTATATCATAGTGTTCATCATCTAAAAATTGTATTTTTTTCATATCATCCGGTGTAATGATACCTGTTGGTTTTCCAATTGTATATCTTACTAGCTCTTCAAATCCTGCATCATCAAATTCAACTTTATCACTAATTATATTTAAATATATCTCCTCCTCACTTTCCATATTATATGCTGATACTTTTACTCTATATTCGCCTGAATCAATTGTATCTGGTATCTCCAATTCTATCTCATTGTTTGACCAAGATACTACTTTAGTTATCTCATTATTTCCTAATAGAATTTTACCATTATTTTGTATATTACCGTAATTATAGCCATTTATTTTTACTTTTTCACCAGAATATATAGAATCCTTTGATATACTTTTTACAATTGGTGGTATTGATATATTTAAATTAATATTTGTAATTTCGCTATTTTTATCTGTTGTATTTAGATTACTTACTATTAAAAATAACTCCTCACCTAAATGTTTTTCAAAATTTTCTATCTCTAATTTATTATTTATTTTTTTATCTGTAATTATTTTTTTATTTCCTCCAATTATTTTAATATTAAATGTATCATTTTTATCTTCTAAGACCTCGTATTTAACTCTAAGAATACTATTTTTATCTATTTCCAATACGTCTTTACTTGCTACTTTTATTTTATATACAAAAGTTGATAATTCGGGAAAAGCTCTTTTGTCTTCAAATCTTCTTGTTCCATCTTTTTTTATTAAAAATTTATAATTTTTATTTGTGGTGAAATTATCAATATTATCAATTGTTCTTATGAAATCGCTACCCATTTTATCACTAAATATCTCATCTATAAATTCCTTATATATAACCTCTATCCCCTTATCTAATGTCTCACTAATAGCTGTTTTCAAAGCATTTATAGAGGAGATCTCTGTTATAGATTGATTATTTATAGCATTATATATTCTCCCTATAATTTTATAGTCACCTGCTTTTTTTACCAGATATCTTATGAAAAATGAAGCTCCATATCCATGTACACCTAAGTCTCCGTTATATGCATCTACTTCTTTATCTCCACATGATAATCCCTGTACAAAAAAATATTTATTATTTTCTGCTAAATCAGCAACATAACCTAAGTCATTTTTCATTAAGCCTTCAATTGTAATTGCAGTTGCTTCATCTATCCATTTATAATCACTAGATACTATATTTGCCATACTTCCCTCATAACATGACTGTATAAAATGGAAAAATTCATGTGTAAGTGCTATATCTAACATCCCGTTTCTAAATGCATCATATCCAACTTCAATAACATCGTATTTTCTACCATATGGACTACCTACATAGGTTGCAGTATCTTTAGTTTCCATTATTTTAATAGTTAAAGGGGTTGTCCAAGCCTCATTTACTAAATTTTCTGAAATATCTAATTTTTCTATAAATACTCTAAATGCATTATTTAATGTTGTTGTCATTTTATCTGTTATAGCCTTTCCATATGGCCCTACGTATGTAAATCGTGGCGTTTCAACTATATTTTCCTCAGCTGCCACAGCAATTACTATTTTATTATCATTACCTGTATTATCTCTTTTTATTTTTTTCTCTACATTACCTATATTTATTGTAAAAGTGATCTCATTTCCAATAATTGTTGCATCTAAAATCGGCACATATGATAAACTAGTTTGATTGTATGAATATAAATTTCCATATGTACCTAAAAACACAGTTACATTATCGTATTCTTTATCTAATTTAATTTTTACCTTTGTATTCTCTAATTTTGCAGAATCTTTATATGTAAACAAAACTGGACTTATTATTTCAGTATTTTTATACTCCCATTCACTATCACCACTATAAATATCTACATTTCCATCCATTGTACTTAATTCTAACTTGATATTTTTATAATTTATCTCCCCATTTACAGTATTAATATTTATAGTTTCATTTAGTTCCCAACTGGGATTATTTAAATAATATCCTGTTACAGTTATTTTATTTGTTTTTTCATTATTGTAGACACCATATACTTCAAAATAACCATCTTTTTCTGTTACAAAATAGTTACTATCATAAAGTCCACCATTAACATATAATTGAAATTTTTCAATGTAAGTATCACTGTTTTTATCATAAATTTTAAATTTTATTGAGTCTTTGTTATTAGCTATAACTGTATTTTTTTCTGAAATTAATATATATGGAGTATTAATATCAGTTTTATTATTGTTATCTTCATTATTGCTACCTCCACCACCACATCCTAATAAAACTATGATCATTAGCATAAGAAAAATAAATTTTTTAACCATTTTTACCATCCCTTTTTTTATATAACACATAATTATTCATAGATTATTTATAAATATTAATAATTTTCTGTATATAATTTCTTAAAATTACAAACTTACTACATTTATACATAGGATAAATTTTGATTTTATCAAAATCCTTAAACATGAGAATTTTATAATCCTCAAAAGAAGATCTTTTACCAAAGATTTCATTAAGAAAACTATAATTGCATTTCCATTTTTTGAATATTCTTTCTCAATACTAAAAAAATTAATATTTTACCTCACAAAATCATATATCTGCATCTTATTAAATTTCATCACCATTTTTCAAATTTCATTTTTCTATGCACTAAGTTCTAAGATCTAATCTTTCTCCCTTAATCTATGTGCATCTGTTTCCATCTGCAGCTAAAATTATGTTTTATATTTATCTTTATTTATGATTATATCACCATTTTTAGGCGAATATGCAGGTTTTCCCATACATTTGTTTATAATGTAATTTTTATTTTTTAATTAAATTATAATTATTATCTTATTTTTATTTTTCAAAATTTTCTTCTCTTAGAAGAGGTGTGGGCAATTGCCAATAGAGATGTTTTGTTCATATTACATTTGTAAAAGTATATATTTGAATTTTCGCATTTATATTATTCTCTTAATTTATTAAAAATCCTTTTTATAATTTTAAATTTATGTTGCATTTTTATACGATTCATTTTATAATGTAGTTGACTTATTTTATAGAGTAAATTGGAGGTAATTAATATGGATAAAAACTGTATAATTAGAATAGATTCACCTGATGAAAAAGGGTTAATATACAAAATAACAAAGATTTTATATGAAAACAATCTAAATATTGTTAGTAATGGTGAGTACGTTGATAATGAAACTAATCATTTTTTTATGCGTACAGAGATAAGCGGTGATTTTGATAATGATAAAATTTATAATGAAATTAAATCTATCTTACCTGAGAATGCAAAGATTAAATTTTCTAAACCTGAAAAAAAGAGAGTTGTTCTTTTAGCTACAAAAGAACACCATTGTCTAGGAGATTTACTTATTAAAAATCAATATAATGAGTTTAATATCGAAATATTAGCGGTAATATCTAATTATAGTTCACTAAAAGATTTAGTTGATAAATTTAATATTCCATTTATTACAATTAGTCATGAAAATTTAGAACGTGAAGATCATGAAAAACTAATTATCGAAAAAATAAAAGAACTTAATCCAGAATATATAGTACTTGCTAAATATATGCGTATTCTTACACCGACATTTGTATCAGCTTTCCCAGAGGAGATTATCAATATTCATCATTCATTTTTACCAGCATTTATTGGTGCAAATCCCTATAAACAAGCTTATGAACGTGGTGTAAAATTAATAGGAGCAACATCTCACTTTGTAAATAATGATCTTGATGATGGGCCAATTATTACCCAGGAAGTGATATCAATAAATCATACTTATAATGCACAAACAATGAGAAAAGCAGGTCAAGAAGTTGAAAAAATCGTACTTGCAAAAGCACTTAAACTTGTATTTGAAGAGAGAGTATTTTTAAATAATAATAAAACTATAATTTTATAAAAAAAAGATATCTTAAATAAAGATATCTTTTTTATTAAAATTTTTTTCTATTTTCTATTGCACTTATAATTGTAGCCATATCAGCATACTCAATATTCCCACCCATTGGGATTCCACTTGCAATTTTAGTCACTTGAACATCATTCTCTTTTAATATTTTTGATAAATATAGTGAAGTCATCTCCCCTTCTAAATCTGGGTTTAGTGCCAAAATTACCTCTTTTATATTTGATTTGTTTATCCTTTCTATAAGTGAATCAATATTTAAGTCAGATGCTTCTACTCCATTTAATGGTGAGATCTTTCCATGTAAAACATGATAATGCCCTTTATACATACCGCTTTTTTCCATTGCAATTACATCTCTTACATCTTCTACAACACATATTGTTTCATTATCTCTCTCTTCATTTTCACATATTACACAATTTTCTTCTTCTGAGATATTTCCACAAATAGAGCATCTTTTTACATTTTCTTTCACATCAAGCATTATTTTAGTAAACTTTATTACATCTTCATTATCCATTTCAAGTATATGAAAAGCAAGTCTTAATGCTGATTTTTTCCCAATTCCAGGGAGCTTATTAAATTCATTTGCTAATTTTTCTATTGATTTAGATAGCATCTTCATCATCCTTTTTATTATCACTATGTATTTCTATTGGCTTATATATACTGTTAATAATTTTAGATTTTATTATCTTTTTATATAAACTCTCAGTTAAAAATACAATCTCTTTTGTATCTTCTATTAAATATACTTTTTCTATTGAATTTGCTCCTAATAATAACAAATTTATTAAAAGAACTAAACGACGGATATAGACACCTCTATCCTCATCACTTTTATATATCTCTATATCAAAATCTTCTATACTAATGTCTATATTTCCGTATTCATCGCGATATTCCTTCATACTTTCAGTATCTATATCATTTTTATTTAAAATATAATCAAGGTCTTTAAAAAAATTTATTGTAGTTATCTCCATATTTTCTAGCTTTTCATAACTAAAATTTCTACAACTATCTATATACGGTGATTTTTTTATCATTATTTTTCTGGCTATTGAATTAATATTATATATACTAGAATATTTAAAATACCCGATATTTTTTAAAGATTTTATAAAGTATAAAGTTAGTTGCTTAAAAATTATTCTATAAATTATAAATATAATACATATTAAAATTATTATTTTTACAACAAGCATTTTTTTTGCTATGATAAATATTTATATCATAACTCCCTCCCTTTTTTTATAATAATTATAAGTTTTTTATTAGTTAATTCTATTAAAAGTTATGTTTATTTTTTAAATTATTATATGCATCATTGATTTTTTTAAATTTATCCTCATACTCTTTTTTCAAATCATCACTTTTATCTTGATGAAAATCTGGATGATATACTCTAACTTGTTTTTTATATGCTTTTTTTATCTCTTCAACTGTTGAATTCCTATTAATTCCTAGGATTTCATAATCTTCATCATTATCTGTATATCTAAATCCTGCTCTACCACTATTAGAGCTATTTTTCCCATATCTATCATATTTATCATTGTATCTGTAATTATTGTATCTATAGTCTTGATTAGAATAATTAAATCCACTATAAAAACGGCTTTTATTACTAGAAGTCCAAGTGGTATTTTTTTTAAAAATTACATTTTCTAATAATTTAAAAAGTATTAATACTAAAATGATTGGTAGTAATATTATAAGTATTTTCACAAATAACAATAATACAAATGATATTACTAATAAAAAATAGATTTTCCAAAAATTACCATTATAAATTGGTGTAACAAGAAAAAATAAACTCATTCCAGAAATTATAAAAAATAGTATAACTAAAATTGAAAACATTTTTTTCCTCCGTACTTTATACGAGTTTTATATCATATAATTTTATTTATTATTATAACATTTTATTGTTTAAAAATCAATTTTTTTATAAATTTCATTATAGTTTTATAATAAAGTACTAAAACATAGTCTTATTTCATAATACTCCGGTACTTAAATTATGGTAAATCCATAATTTATACTTAAAATATATAATTTTATTTAAAACATAAGATATTTAAATTCTTATTACTTTTTCTACAGTAAGTATTTATTTTTCTAACAAAATTATATCTATGTATTTTATTAAGGATAATATCATTATTTTTTTATTAAATTGTAATTATTATCTTATTTATATTATTTCAACACCTTTACTTTTAAGAGTGACTGACAAAGAGGTTTTTTTCTAAGTATAAAGTTCTAATCTCTATATTTAATGTCTATATGTTACAAAATTAATGTTTTGACTTTGAATTTAATTCTATATTTTAAATTTTATTTTCTTTTATAATTTTATTTCCTAAATAAAAAAGGGTAATCTATAAAGAATTACCCTTTTTTTATTAATCAAATTTTATTTTAGATTCTTCTACAATTTTTTCAATAAACTCATCTAGTTTAAGAGTTTCACTATCATTACTTCCTAATCTTCTTACATTTACCTCTCTATTTTCCGCTTCATTTTTTCCTAAAATTAATTGTACAGGGATTTTTTTAAGTTTATTTGATTCTCTTATTTTTAACCCTATTTTTTCTGCACGTGTATCGGCTTCTACTCTAATTCCTCGCTCTTTTAATTTATCCATTATCTCATTTGCATAACTATCTTGTTCTGATGTAATTGTTAATACTGCAACTTGTACTGGTGCCAGCCATACTGGAAAAGCACCTGCATAATGTTCAATTAATATTCCAATAAATCTCTCTAAACTTCCATAAATTACTCTGTGAATCATTACCGGTCTATGGTTATTTCCATCTGCACCAACATAAGTTAAGTCAAATCTTTCTGGTAAATTAAAATCTAATTGAATTGTACCACATTGCCACGTTCTTCCAATACAGTCTCTAATTTTAAAGTCAATTTTTGGACCATAGAATGCACCGTCACCTTCATTTATTTTATAATTAATCCCTTTTCTATTTAGAGCTTTTTTTAGTCCATTAATTGCTGTGTCCCATATCTCATCACTACCTATTGCTTTTTCTGGTTTTGTAGATAATTCTACATCGTATTCAAATTTAAATAATTTATTATAGAATTTATCGATTAAATCAATTACTCCTACAATTTCATCTTCAATTTGAGATTCCGTCATGAAAATATGTGCATCATCTTGTGTGAAGTTTCTTACTCTCATAAGTCCGTGTAATGCCCCACTTAGTTCATGTCTGTGCACTAATCCTAATTCCCCTGTTCTCATAGGTAATTCTCTATATGAATGTTTTTTATTTTTATATACTAATATACCTCCTGGACAGTTCATAGGTTTAATCGCATAATCTTCTTCGTCAATTACAGTTGTATACATATTTTCTTTATAATTTAACCAGTGTCCAGATGTTTCCCATAATGTTCTATTTAATATTATTGGAGTTTTTATCTCTTCGTAAGATGCTTTCACATGTTCTTTTCTCCATAAATCCTCTAATATGTTTTTTATTACCATCCCTTTTGGTAAGAAAAATGGAAATCCTGGTCCGTAATCACTAGTCATAAATAGTTCTAACTCTTTACCTAATCTTCTATGATCTCTTTTCTCAGCTTCTTCAAGAAAATTAAGATATTTTTTTAAATCTTTATCATTTTCAAATGCAAAACCATATATTCTTTGTAGCATTTTATTTTTTGCATTACCACGCCAATAAGCTCCAGCTACACTTTTCAATTTAAACGCTTTTAAATAAGATGTAGACGGTACATGGGGACCTCTACATAAATCTGTAAATTCCCCTTGTGTATATAAACTAACTGTTGTTTCACCTAAATCTTCTATTAATTCAACTTTATATTTTTCCCCTTTTTCCTTAAAATATTTAATAGCTTCTTCACTAGTTACATCACGACGACTAAATTTAGAGTCTAGTTTTATTATTTCTGACATCTCATTTTCTATCTTTTCTAAATCTTCCTCTGTAAATACGTGTTCTGAATCGAAATCGTAATAGAATCCATTTTCTATAGCAGGTCCTATAGTTACCTTTGTATCTGGGAATAATTTTACAACAGCTTCTGCCATTAGATGCGCAGAGCTATGTCTTATTATTTCAACACCCTCATCAGATTTTGCCGTTATAATCTCTAACTTCACATCTTTATCTATAACATAGAACGTGTCTACTAACTTCCCATCAATTTTTCCAGCTACAGCATCTTTTGCCAATTTTTTACCAATACTTTCAGCTACGTCATACACCGATAACGCACTTTCGTATTCTCTTATACTTCCATCTGGAAGTTCTACTTTTAACATTTTTTACACTCCTTATATTTTTATAAATTATTATTCTATCTATTTTTACATATACCTCTTGTGGAGGTTCACTTCTTAGTGCTGCCTCCCATATATTTTCTAGTTTTTTATATGAACCTAAGTTTACTGTATTTCCACCCATTGCCACTAGATTATCCAATTTTCCTGAACCACCGAATCTTACCCCATTCATGATAATTTCACTTATATTTTATCTGTATATTATTATTTTACTACATACCTAAGTACTGTTCTATAGTGTACTCTCCATCACTTCTTGTTCTTTGTAATCCTAATTTTTTCTCTGGGAAAGTAAGTAATCCGAATTTAAATGTCCATAGTGTCTCATATATCCCTTCATCAACAAGTTCTTGACTATAAGTTAACCCTAAAAGTGTACAATGGAAATATTTTTCTACACCAATCTCATATTTTTTTAATTTTTTATTTTTTGATGAACTTAAATTTTTTCTATCTTTAATAGAGTCATCAAAATGCATATTATATTTAACATTCCAACTATTATTTTTACCAAAGCTATATCTACCTTCATTGTAATGTAATCTTTTTGTATAATGGTAATGTGCATCTGGAGTTGTAACAGATTTTTTATAAAATGGATCCTTTGCTTGTGTATATTTATATGAGAAGAAAAATTGATGATATAGAACACTCCATCCTGCCACTAAATTACTCATACTAGAACCATAATCATGTTTTTTTCTATAATCTTCGTAGTTTACTAATTCCAATTCTATTTTATATTCTTTTAATTTTCCTAGTTTTGTTTTTGAGTCATTACTTGCTTGTTCCAATGCACCTATTAAATTAAAATTAAGATCATTTTTATTTTCTTCCATTAACATTTCAAGTATTTTATTACGTTCTTTCTCTGTTAATACAAATTTATCTTGATTTTCTTCATCAACATATCTATTTTTTATTTTATCTATTTGTTCTTCCAACTCGTCTCTTTTATCAGTAAATCTTAGATTAAATTTTAAAGTATTTTTATCATTTATTTTCTGCATTTTATCTCTGTATATCTCATAATCAAATGATATATTTCTATTTATTATCTCACCATGATTAAATACAACTCCTAAAACTTTTGTATTTTTTGAAGTGATATTTGTTTTTATTGTTTCTGTATTTTCTAAAGGATCCCCATTTTCATCATAATTTCTTCCACGAGTATTTGAATCAGAATAATTAAGAGTCCAATCTTTAAAACTATACCCATATTTATCTCCTAGTGTCTTAGTTCTTGCACTCATATAGGTATCATCTGGATTTGATATAGATACTTTTTCTGTTTTTGAAATTACATTACTTGTGCTATATGTAAATTTACCATATCTCTCATCATGTAATTCATACGTATACACATCAGAATCTCTATTTTTAAATGCTGGTTTTTTTGGTGAACGCTCATTGTAATTATCTGAATTTGCCACAGAAAAATAGAAATATTTCTTATTATCAATATTAAATGTAACATTATTATTTAAGTTTCTACTTTCTAATAATTCTAAATCATCTAAAGCATAGTAATACCCGTTATATGATTCATCTAATGTGAAATTATAAGTAGTTCTAGTATTTCCTAAGTCTGTGGTTAACGTATCTGTGTACACTTTATTCATTCTATAACTACTATTTAATCTTTCTTTCATATATGCTTCTTTTGTTTTTGTGCTGTCCGTGGTGTCTTCTTCCCTTTTAGCTAAATCATATGTATATACAGTATATTTATATCCAACCTGATTATTTAATTTTAAATCAAATGGACTATAAGGATCGCCTATATTATTATATAGTTCTTTTCCATAACCGATATCATAATGATTTTTATATCTCTCATCTTTTTCCTTAAATATATCTTTTGCGTATTCATATGTTAATCCTAATGTACCGTATTTTTTCAAGTCAATATCTCTATTTGATATTCTACCACCATATTGTTTAAATGTTTCTGATATATTCTCTTGTGGCATCCCCTCTAATTCAGAGTTCTTTTTTGTATAACTTTCCACTTCACTATAATTAAGCCCTAGACTAGTTTTAGAGTAATTAAACCCTAAATTATATGTAAGATTATTATTTCCTTCTTCTGTAATTACACCTGTTTCATGATAATCATTGAAATATTTTACTTCACCTTCTGCATCTATATAGCTATCCCCATTTAATTTTTTTACACTTTCTGTATTACTGTATCCAGCATTCCATTTAAGTCCTGTTTTAAATATTTCATAACTACCAATATTAATTTTATAATTTTCATTTTTTATAATATCATATCTTTTTACTGTTTCAATATCTTTATAATTAGGATTAAGATAGATCGCTTCACCAGATGTATTTTCTATAATTTCATTTGTAATAGAATCCCTTTCTACACGACGTAGTGCTTCTCGTTCAATAGTACTTAGCGTTCTATATTCATCCTTATCAATACTTTCATATCCTAAGCTAACTTTATATTTTTTTAAATTTAAGCTATATCTTTGAGTTCTATCATAAGAAGCTGTATCATTTACACTATTACCTGGATTTAAATCCTTTAATCTCTTATAATATAATGAATAGTCATATCTATCTTGTTTCTCTCTCTTATCTAATTTTCCCTCTAAAAGGATTTTTCTATCTGGTTTTACATAACCTACAATTTGGTCTTCACCATCATCATCTTGTTTATTTCCAATTTCACGCATAACATCTTCTTCATCTGTCCACTCAACATTTGTCATAATAGAATACTCACCATTTTTAGCATAATCTTCAAATGACGGATATTTTTTTAGTATTGGATTTAGTATAAACGGTGGAAAAAGTGTTGGAACCTTTGTAAAATTTGACTTTAATTTATAAATTGATACTTTTTTTTCTTCAGATTGCCCCTTTTCATTTAAATATTTTTTTGTATCATCATTTAATGAGCTTGTACTATTATTTTGATATTCCCAATCTAATTGACCATTATTACTTGAATAACTATGTGTATGGGTAAATTTCCACTCTTTATCATACCCCTCTTTTGGCCATAAATAGGTATCTCTAAATGATGTTACCCCTGCATTTTTCCCCTTTTCAATAGTATAAGCGTTATGCCAGCTATCTAGTACCCAGCCTTTTTTCGTACTCCATTTTACAGCAGCACTTCCATTTAGATATTTCGAATCATCTTCACCATAATCTAGCCCCCATATTACATAGCTACCGTCTTTATCTGAACCAAATCTAGGAAATAGAGGTGCTCCATCTACACTACTTTTTAGTGAGGTTACATATACCGGAAACCATAATACAGGTATTTTTTTAATATACAGAAATGAATTGTACGCAACAACTCTTTTACCAATATATACAACTATTTTTTTAGATTCAATCCTGTAATCAGCACTATTTTTATCCTCAATAATATTACTACATGTTGAAAAATATCCATTTTTAACTATAGCTTTATTAGGAAATCTCGCTTCAAATTTTTCTCCACCATAAAATAATCTATCATGTGGAGCTTTTGCTTCGCCACTTACTTTTGTAAATGATTTACCATCTTTTACAATGGCAACTTTATCATCTAATCTAAGTCTTAACTCATCAGCTTCTATATTTTGATCTTGTTGACTAAATAAAATTTTATCATAAGCAATAATTATATTTTTATCTTTAACTTTTTTTATTCTATTTGCTTGAATTTTTACATCTTCATATTGAGCTTTAAGTCCTCCATTAGCAGAGAATTCTTCATCCTCGAAACTTATATTTGCTTCATCTGCCACAGCCTCAATTAACATCCCTTCTGCAAATGCTAAAAAAGATATTAGTGCAAACACAATAATTAATATTTTCTTCATATTTTCCTCCGTTTATAATTGCCAATAACTATACATTCTCAAAAACAGTAGAACATATATCTTGAATAATATTTTTAATAATTGGTATAACTTGTATATTATTTAGTGGAATATCTCCTAAAATATTTTTTAATTCTATAGTAGTTAATCTCTCCGATGTAGTATCACTTGTAAGTTCAATCTCCCAATCTATACTTATCTCTGCAGTAATAAGCCCTGTAATTGTGCCTGCAATATCTCCAATTTCTATCATATCGATACTATTTGTAAGAAATTGTGCTTCTAAATAGGTACCTTCCCAAAATTTTGAATCTATGACAACATATCCACCGGTTAACTCTGTGTTTTGCTTTAAAAGTGGTAATCCTAGTCCAACTTTTCTTATTTTTTTATTACGACTTGTAATAAACGGATCAAATATATTTTTCAAAATTTCTTCATTTATACCAGAACCATTGTCTTGTATTTTAAATATAAATTTATTATTTTGGATAATTATTTTTAAATGTATATTGCTAGATTTTGCTTTTATTGAATTACTTGCTATATCATAAATATGGTCTGCAATAGTTCTCATTTTTCACCTACTTAAATTTAAAATTTATTTATATTATACTTAATTTATGCGATGTTTGCAAGGTATTTTTTAATTATAAACTTTTTTTAATTAAAATAGATTTTATAAATATTTATTAATTAAAAATTAGAAAATTAATATACTATTTTATCCATTCACTATATATTTTCTCAAATGGTTTTAATGCACGATCTAGAATATTATGTAGTGTAGCAATTGCAATTCCATAATTTACAATAGGCGTATTTTTTTCTACACTCTCTTTTATTCTAGTTACCATCTCTTTTTTATTTAACATACATCCACCGCAATGTACAACTAATTTATATTTATCAATGTCTTTTGGATAATCGCGACCACTACAATGGGTAAATTCAATATCTCTATTAATTTTTTCTCTTATCCAATTAGGTATTTTTACTCTACCAATATCATCTTCTTGACTATGATGTGTGCAAGCTTCTGACATTAAGACTCTATCCCCTGATTTTAAACTTTTTAAAATTTTAGCTCCCTTTGTAAGTTCCTCTAAATCACCTTTATATCTAGCAAATAAAATTGAAAATGATGTAAGAAATATATCTTCAGGCACTAATTTTGAGACAGTTTCAAATATTTGTGAATCTGTTATTACTAATTTAGGTTTTACTTTTAGGTTATTAAGTGTTTTTTCTAGATTTTCCTCTTTACATATATTTACAATCCCGTTATTATCAATAATATCTCTTATAGTTTGTACTTGTGGTAAAATAAGTCTTCCTTTTGGAGCCGAATTATCTATTGGTGTAACTAAAATTACAGTATCACCTTCATCTATTAAATCTCCTAAAATTGAAGTTTCCTTTTCTTCTTTAGGACTTTTTTCTATAATTAATTCTTTTAATTCATCTATATTAACATTATTTTTTGCACTTATAAATATATAATTTTCTTTACTATTTTTTAATGTCTCTTGAATAGTATCTATTTTGCTATTTTTATCTATTTTATTTCCAACTAAAATATAGGGGATATTATTAGCTTTAAACTCTAATATTATATCCTCTTCATATTTAGAAATTCCATTTTCAATATCAAAAACTATTAAAGATATATCTGTTTTTCTAATAATCTCTTTACTTTTACCAACTCTTAGTAATCCTAAATCTCCAATATCATCTATTCCTGCTGTGTCAATAATTACAACTGGACCAAGTTTAGAAATTTCCATTGATTTATATATAGGATCTGTTGTTGTACCAGGTTTATCCGATACAATAGCTAACTCCTGATTTGTAATTGCATTAATTAAGCTTGATTTACCTGCATTTCTTCTACCAAATATAGCTATATGTAGTCTATTTGATATTGGTGTTCTATTTAGATTTCCCATAATATATCTCCTTTTTACCTTATTTTGTTAATAAAAAAAGCTTAATATAATTATTAAGCTTTTGTATTTAAATCTATTTATTTATTCCAAATTCTTGTATTTAACTCTAATTTATCTATAATTTGAATGAATTTAGTTATTACTTCATAAAACCTCTTTGTCTCTTTCATATTACGTTTTCAGAATAAAAACTATAATTAAACAAATCTTCATTGTTATTTACTAGTAAATACATTTTAGAATCAACAAAAGATAATTCTATACTTTTACTAAATTTACTTTCTATTTTCCTTTTTCATTTTATCTTTTTTACTAAAACCGGACTGCCGTATGTAGTACGGAATTTTGGTCCTTGTTTTCACAAGGGGGTTCCAGAATATAAAGGCATACAGGGTCCGTATAACAATAGTTTGCTATCGTGACTGATCTGAGCTACCGATACAGAGCCAGTTCCCATTAAATTTAACGTAGGCCAAAATTCAGTTTAAGTACTTACATCGCACAGTCCAGTAAATTTATTTATATACTATATATTTTTATCCTCTTTTTTTGCTGTTACTTGTATACTTAACTCTTTTAATTGTTTTATATCGACACCTGATGGTGCTTCTGTCATTAAACATTGCCCTTTTTGCGTTTTAGGAAATGGAATTACTTCTCTTATTGAATCTTCTTTTAATAACATCATTAAAAATCTATCTACACCAAATGCAATTCCACCATGAGGAGGTGCTCCATATTTAAATGCATCTAAGAAAAATCCAAATTTTTCTCTTGCTTCTTCATTGCTTAATCCCAATATCTCAAATACTTTTGCTTGTACTTCCTCTTCGTGTATTCTTAAGCTTCCACCACCGATTTCACTACCATTTAAGACTAAGTCATAACTTACAGTTCTAGCTTTTTCTGGTGTTGTAGCGATTAATTCAAAATCCTCTTTTTTAATTGCTGTAAATGGATGATGTTGTGCTTTATATCTTTTATCTTCTTCACTCCATTCAAGTAATGGAAAATCCACTACCCATAGAAATTTATATTCGTTTTCATCAATTAAATTCATAAGTTTTCCAACTTGTAATCTTAAGTTACCTAGTGCGTCATATACAACTTTTGGTTTGTCTGCAACGAAAAATAACACGTCACCTGGTTCTCCATCCATTCTTTTTACCATATTTTCTACTTGCTCTTCACTAAAAAACTTTGTAATTACAGAGCTATATGTGCCATCTTCATTGATTTTTATCCATGCAAGACCTTTTGCACCATATATACCTATAAATTTAGTTAAATCATCTATTACTTTTCTAGATAATACATTTGCTCCACCTTTTGCATTTATCCCTTTTACAAGACCATTATTTTCTGCTACAGTTTTAAATACTTTAAAATCTGATTCTCTCGCAATATCAGTTAAATCTACTAATTCCACACCAAATCTAGTATCCGGTTTATCAGAACCGTATTTTTCCATTGCAACTGCATATGGCATTTTTTCAAATTTATAATCAATATCTACATCAATTACAGCTTTTGTTACTTTTTTAGCTAGATTTTCTATAGTATCCATTAATTCATTTTCTGTAATAAATGACATTTCAATATCTAATTGAGTAAATTCAGGTTGTCTATCTGCTCTTAAGTCTTCATCTCTAAAACATTTAGCAACTTGGTAATAACGTTCTACTCCACCAATCATCAGTATTTGTTTAAATAATTGTGGTGATTGTGGTAATGCATAAAATTCCCCTTCTGATAATCTACTAGGAACAAGGAAATCTCTTGCACCTTCTGGAGTAGATTTTGTAAGAATTGGTGTATCAATATCAAGAAATCCTTCTGTATCAAGGTAATCTCTCATTGTTTTAAGCATTTTATTTCTTTTTAATAAGTTATTAAACATTTTTGGTCTTCTTAAATCAAGATATCTATATTTTAATCTAATATTTTCATTTGAAACTAAATCATCTGATATTTCAAAAGGTAAAACTGCTGATTTATTTAATATTTCTAATTCTTTTA
>JAAYPW010000128.1 GCA_012519615.1 Fusobacteriota bacterium | reverse complement strand
TTTATTTATCCAACTATTACTCCAATGGCAATAGATAATAGTAGACCATTACCTTTAATTTTAAATAAAAGTATTAATTTTTTAGTAAAACTAAGAAATAATTATAGTGAAGATGACCTATTTTGTATAATAGAGATCCCAATGATATTAGATCGATGTATTAAAATCCCATCAATAAAGGGGAATACCGAATATATTTTATTAGAGGAGATAATAAAAGGAAATTTAGAGAGTTTTTTCGAAGGGCACAATATTAATTCATATAGTATATTTCGTGTAACAAGAAATGGAGATATAAGTGTAGAAGAAACAGAGGCTGAAGATCTACTTATAGAGATAGAAAAGTCACTTCAAAGGAGAAAATGGGGATTTACAGTTAGATTGGAGGTAGAGAAAAATACTCCTATAGATTTAAAAGAATATCTTATTAATTCATTAGAAATAACAGAGGATGAGATATATTATATTGATAATGAGATAGATTTAACTTATCTGTTTAAATTTTATGAAATAAAAAATACAGAAAAATATAAATACGAGAAACAATTATCACAAGCATCACCATATTTATATAAAAAAGATAATTATTTTGATATTTTGAAAGAACGTGATATAATATTACACCATCCATATCAAAGTTTTGAGCATGTTATAGAATTTATAGAGAAAGCTTCTATTGATCCAAATGTACTTGCTATAAAACAAACTCTTTATCGTGTAAGTGGAGATTCGCCAATAGTTGCAGCTCTTATGAAAGCTGCTGAAAATGGAAAACAAGTTACAGTTTTAATAGAAATACGTGCTAGATTTGATGAGGAAAGAAATATAGAGTGGGCAAAAAAACTTGAAAAATCAGGATGTCATGTTGTTTATGGATTGTCAGGACTTAAAATTCATGCAAAAGCAATGTTAATAGTACGAAAAGAAGACGACGAGATAAAAAGATATGTACATTTAAGTACAGGAAATTATAATGATGCCACAGCAAAAGTATATACAGATATTAGTTTTTTTACTTCAAAAAATGAATATTGTAAGGATATAAGTAATTTATTTAATTTTTTAACAGGATTTTTTATTCCAAAAAACTGGGAAAAAATAGGTGTTGCCCCTTTTAATATTAGAGAAACAATAATTAATTTAATAGATAACGAGATTGAAAAATCAAAAAATGGAAAAAATGCAAGAATTATAATAAAAGTTAATTCTGTTGTGGATAAAGATATAATTATCAAATTATATGAAGCTGCTATAAATGGTGTAAAAATAGATATGATAGTAAGAGGGATATGCTGTATGAGGGCAAATATTGGTAAAGGAAGCGAAAATATTAATATTATAAGTATAATTGGGAGATATTTAGAACATAGCAGAATATATTATTTTGAGAATTCTGGGAACCCACAGCTATTTTTATCTAGTGCGGATCTAATGACAAGAAATTTAGATAGACGGGTAGAACTATTTTACCCTATTGAAGATAGTGAAATAATAGATGAAATAAAAAATATACTTGAAATATCATTAATCGATACTAAACGTTCAAGAAAACAGTTAGAAGATGGACAATATAGTAAAGTTGATTGGAAAAATAAGAAAAATTTAGATTCTCAAAACTATTTTTATGCTAGAAGTAAAGATAAACTTCAAAAAAACATTGAACTACTAGATTATTAATAAAAAATAAAAAAAATAAAGGAAAATAGCTAATTACGTGGTAAATATAATTGTATGTTAATGATTAAAAATATCATATTAATATATAATTTAGGAACTCTTTATATTTGATAGTTTTTTTATTTATAAGTTAAACATTATGTTATTTATAATTTATTTACTTTGTTTGGAGTGTGGTCTATTATGAAGCTAATTTTTAAGTTATGTATACCTGGTTATTATGAATATATTCAAATAATAAAAAATTCCACAGAGAAAGTTTTAGAAACTTTTAAAATAAATGAGGAGGAATTATACACAACAAAACTTGCTGTTGCAGAAGCTGCAATTAATATTATTAAACATAGCTATAAAGGTGAAGGGGATAATTTAATAGAATATTCTATATATTCAAATTATAAAGATGAGATTAGATTTATATTTGAAGATAACGGCGATAAAATAGATTTAAAGAATATAAAAAGTAGAGATTTGGACAAACTAGATGATCATGGATTAGGAGTATATTTAATTAAATCGATTATGGATAAAGTAGAATATAAGCATGTGGAAAAAGGAACTAAATTATCAATGACAAAAAAAATAGGAGTTGATTTTGATGCTTAATGGTGATATTGAAGTAAAGATAGATAATGATCGTGGTATTATTGTGTTGGGAAGTACATTATCAACTAAAGATACAAGAGATGTTAGGAGAACTTTTGAATATTTAGAACAAAATAATATTACTGATATTTATGTGAATATGTCTAATGTTTATCAAGTGGATAGTTCTGGTGTTGGAATACTTGTTATGTATTTAAAAAGAGTAAAAGAACAAAGCGGAAACTTAAGATTAATGTTTCCAAGAGAAGAGGTTAAAAGAATTTTAAGACTTGTTAATTTGTACTCATACTTTGAAATTATAGAATGACGGCAAAGCCGTCTTTTTTAAAAAAATTAGTTAAAATATATTAAATGAAGAGGGTGAAAATATGTTTAATTATGAAATTGCCAATGATACTTGTATAATCGAATTAAAAAGTGAATTCACTATTCATGAATTGAAAGATTTAAAAGTAATTCATAGTGATTTAGAAGAAAAAAATATATATAATATTGTTCTTGATATGAGCAGTGTGAGATATATCGATAGTTCTGGAATTGGTTTTTTAGTTAAATTATTAAAATATTCAAAAAGAAATAGCGGAGAGTTAAAACTTTATTCTGTAACAGAAGAGGTAAAAAGTATATTAAGACTTGTAAACCTTTATTCTTTTTTTAGTATTATAGAAGAGTTAGACATATAATAAGGGGCTGTTTAAAATGTATAAAATTATTTCTTTTCAACTTGCAAATGAAGTATATGGAATTAATGTGGAGAATGTAGGGGAAATTTTAAAGAAAATTGAGATAGCTGAAGTTCCCAATACAAATCCATACATTGAAGGGGTAATTAATTTACGCGGCAATGTAATTCCTGTTGTAAACCTTGTTAAAAAATTCAATTTAAAACAGAATAGGGATAATAATTTAGAGGATAAAATTATTGTTATAGATGATATAGAGGAGCAAGTAGGAGTTCTGGTTGATGACGTAAGAGAGGTAATAAAAATAGAAGCAGATATGATAGAGGAGGTACCTAAAATATATACAGAACTTCCTAAGGAATTTTATGCTGGAGTTGTAAATATCGAGGGAAGAATGATTATTTTACTTGATATACTTAAAATATTATCACTAAAAGAGGAGGAGGTGTAATTTTAGATGCAAGATTTGTTCGACACGTCTCAATTTAGAGAAGATTTTATAGAGGAAACTGTAGAGATCCTCGATTCTTTAGATAAAGAACTTATAAAATTAGAAAATGAACCCGATAACATGGAATTACTTAATTCCATTTTTAGGGCGGTGCATACATTAAAAGGGTCTTCAGCATTTCTAAATTTTTTAACAATAAAAGATTTAGCACATGTTGTAGAATCTGTTTTTGATAAATTAAGAAATAAAAAATTAACTTTAACAAGCAATATAATGGATGTTATTTTTGAAGCTTATGACTATTTCAAATTGATGGTAAATAAAGTAATTGATGAAGGTACGGATAAAATGGATATTTCATCAATATTAAATAAATTAGAAAACATTAAAGAATATGGTGACTCAAAAGAAAAAACATCTAAAACTAAAAAACAATCAAATAAAAAAGCCGAAGAAGAAAAAGTAAAATTTAATACAGACACAGAAAAATCAGTTGAACAAATAATTGAAAAAACAGATAGTAATGAAATCGATATTGTAAATAAAGAAAATTTATTAGAAAAAGAAGATGATGTTTCTGATGAAATTGAAGAAGATATAGATTATGAATCAGAAACTTTATCAAAAGAGAGTAAAATCCCAAATAGTGCATCACAGCAAGTAAAAGGATTGCATTCTATACGTGTTGATACAAGACGAGTAGATGTTTTAATGAATCTAGTAAGTGAACTTGTAACTGGTAGAAATAGATTAATACAGGTGGGAAGTCAGTTTAAATCAGAAGATTTAGATGAAAGTTTATTTTTTATAGAAAAAGTAGTTACGGAAGTTCAATCTGCTGTTATGAAAATAAGAATGGTTCCGTTAGAAAAAGTATTTAGTAGATTTCCTAGAATTGTTAGAGACCTAGAAAAAAAATTAGAAAAGAATATTAAATTTATAATAGAAGGAGAAGAAACAGAGCTAGATAGAGTTGTTTCTGATGAAATCTACGATCCGTTATTGCATATGATTAGAAATGCTGTAGATCATGGTGTGGAAATACCTGAAGTGCGTAAAAAAAATAAAAAAAATGAACAAGGTACAATTATATTAAAAGCAAAGCAGGAAGACAACTTTGTATATATAGATATAACTGATGATGGGAAAGGAATTGACTATAAAGTTATAAGAGAAAAAGCTATAAAAAAAGGGATCATAACAAGAGAACAGTCCGATAATATGAGTGAATATGATATAATAAATCTAATATTTGCACCTGGATTTTCCACTACAGAGGAAGTAACAGAAGTATCAGGTCGTGGAGTTGGTATGGACGTTGTAAAAAGTAGTATAGAGAAACTCGGTGGAATCGTAGATATTATAACAGAATATGGTAAAGGAAGTACTTTTAGAATAAGATTACCACTTACTTTGGCAATTATGCAGGTTCTTATAATAGGTGTTGCAAATAAAAAATATGCAATACCGCTTAATAGCGTATTAGAAACAATCAGAATAGAAAAAACAGAAATAAAAACAATATCCGGCGAAGAAGTTATATTCTTAAGAGAAAAAACATTACCGATAGTTTATTTAAGCAGTGTATTTAATATAGAAGAATATGAAAAAATGGATAAAAAACTAAATATAGTTGTGCTTGGAATAGGTGCAAATAGAGTCGGACTTGTAATAGATGAGATGTATGGTAAACAGGAAATTGTTATAAAACCATTAGGAAAATATTTAGGTAAAGTAGAGGGAATTACCGGAACAACAATACTAGGTGATGGTACAATAATTATGATTTTAGATTCTGGGCTTATAGCTAATGAAGGAAAATCATTTTCAAAAAAGAAAAACTTCATAAAATCAGAAAAAACTTTTCATAAAAAAACTATAAACGTACTTTATGTTGAAGATTCAACTACAATGCAAAAAATGGCGAAAAGAGCTTTAGAATTAAATGGATATCGTGTTGATACTGTTTTTAATGGAATAGAGGGACTGGAAAAAATAAAAGAAAAAAAATATGATTTAATAATTTCAGACTATAATATGCC
>JAAYPW010000127.1 GCA_012519615.1 Fusobacteriota bacterium | reverse complement strand
TAAAAATATAATTGAAGATTATGCATTTATAGCAATGCTATCTGGACTTATAGGTGGTAGACTTTATTATGTAATATTTACATTTAAAGAAAACTATCTAGGTAGTCCATTTTGGAAAATTTTCGCTGTATGGGAAGGTGGAATGGCAATCCACGGTGGAATAATTGGTGGGATAATAGGTACGATAGTATTTGCACGTATTAAAAAAATAAAAATACTTGATTTAATGGATATGGGAGCAATTGTAATATTACTTGGACAAGCTATAGGAAGAATAGGAAATCTCATGAATGGTGAGGTACATGGTGTACCGGTAATCACTCCATGGAAAATTATATTTAGTAATGGGAAATTTTCAAAATGGTGGGAAACATATTTACAATTACCTATTAGCGAACAAAGTTTATTTACTGAAAAAGTCCCTTGGGGGATAAAATTTCTATTAAATACTCCAGCTGGATACGAATTTCCAAATTATAAACTGCATCCTGCTATGATGTATGAATCAATACTTAATTTAATCGGATTTTTTGTATTGATATATATTTTTTATAAATGGAAGGATATTAAAAAAGGCTACATAACAGCATTATATCTTATTATTTATAGTATAATAAGAATATTTGTAAGTTTTTTTAGAGCAGAAGATATTATGTTATATAACCTAAGACTACCACATGTAATGGGGGTAATAACTATTATTTTTTCAATAATAATGATTTTATTTATAAATAAAAAAGGAAAAACAGTATAAATGTCATATAATATAAAGTAGGGTGAAAAATGGAAAAGAAAATTTTAGTATATGGAGCAGGTGCTGTTGGTCTAGGAATTACAACTTGTTTAATGGGGAATAGGGTGATTCCTCATATTGTTGTAAGAACAATTCAAAAAGAGGAGATCTTAAGAGAGGGTGTGTACAAGAAAGGGATATTCGGTGAGAAGCATTATACTATAGAGGAGGAAAATTTAATAACAAATATAGTAGATTCTGAAAAAGCTTATGATTACATACTTATATGTGTAAAATCTACTGATAGTGATGAAGTTGCTAGAACAATATTTGAAAAAATAGGAAGATGTGAAAATACAAATTTTATATTATTTCAGAACGGATGGGGAAATTCTGAAATATTTTCAAAATATTTTGATAAAAATAACATTTATAATGGAAGAGTAATTACCGGGTTTTCTAGACCAAAATCGAATACGGTTACTATAACGGTACATTCAGATGATATAAAAATAGGGAGTTTATATCATAATAATCTAAGTAATTTAGATTATATAGTTAAAAATATAAATAAAAATGGGATCCCTTGCAGTATTTCAAATGATATATCTAAAGATATATGGGCAAAACTTTTATATAATTCAGCATTAAATCCTCTTGGAGCAATATTTAAAGTAAATTACGGTGAACTTATAAAAAGTAGATATACTAAAGAGATAATAGATAATATAATAAGCGAGATTTTTAATGTAATGGAAAAAGCAGGATATAAAACTAATTGGAATAATGACAAAGAGTATTTAAATGACTTTTATAGTAAAATTGTACCCCCTACATACGAACATGAATCATCTATGTTACAAGATATAAGAGCTAATAAAAAAACTGAGATTGATTTCTTAAATGGAGCAATTGTAAAATTAGCAAAAAATTTAGATGTAGATGTCCGCACAAATGAAACAATAGTCAACATGATAAAGTTTATTAAGGGATAGGTGGTGGAATTATGCCAAGACTACATATTGATGAGGTATTGGAAGGTATGGTGTTATCAGAAGATATAATCTCAACAATTAATAATAAGGTTCTTTTAAAAAAGGGGACAAAATTAAAAAAAGATTTTATTAATGCTTTAAAAGAAAGAAAAATTTTTTATTTAGAAATTTTCGATCGATATACATTACGTGTAAACCCAATAGAAAGCACAGTTAAAGAGTTAAATAAGCTAATTACAGAGCAAATTTTATACCATTCACCAGAGATAAAAGAGGCAAATACAAATGATAAAATGGTAGAAATTTCCAAAAATGCAAGAAAATTGCTAAGTAGTATATTAAAGAATAAAACAGCTATGAAATTATGTCTGGATATGAAAATTTTAGACAATACAAAATATTATAGACACGCTATAAATACTTGTGCTTTTTCATTGCTTGTAGCACTAGCAATGGAATTACCAGAAGAAGAAGCTATAAACATTGGAATAGCAGCGTTATTACATGATATTGGGTTATGCGAAATGCCAGCAATTGTATTTAAAAGAACAGAAAATCTTACATCACAAGAGGAAGCATTGTGGAAAGAACATACTAATTATGGGTATTATGCAATGCGGGAAGCTGGAATTAGTGAAAAAATCTCTAAAATGGTAATGCATCATCACGAACACTGGGATGGAAGTGGTTTTCCAATGAATCTTGAGGGGGAAAATATTCCATTAGGTTCTAGAATAATTGCAATTTGTCAAACTTTTGATGAACTTATAAGTATTAAACAGTTACCACATTATGAAGCAATAGAGTATCTTTATGGAGCAGGAGGTTTTTACTTTGACTCAGAGATTATAAGAGTTTTTACTGAAAGTATTGCTGTATATCCTATGGGATCGATGGTAAGATTAACTACAGGAGAAGTAGGAGTTGTTGTAAATATCCGTTCTAATAAGGGACCGCGTCCAATAGTACGGATTTATTACAATTCATTTAATAAAGTTCTGAAAGAGGCAAAAGAGATAGATTTAGGGAAACAAAAAACTATTTTTATTAAAGAAGTGCTTTGAGATTACATAAATGACAAAGTTCATTAATTTTCTATTTATTACTGTATTATTATTTAATATATCAATCAATTTAAGAATTAATTAAAATTTGGTGATATGTAATTAAATTTTTATACAGTTTAGTTTTGTATTAAGTAGAAAAATGAAAAATAAAACGGGAATGCCGTAAATTAACAGGAGGTGTATTTTGAATGAAAAAGTTCTTAATGAGCTTTTTAATCTTAATGGTAGTAAGTTTAGCAGGGTGCTTTGGAGGAAGTAGTGGATCAAGTAGCGGTGGTGATGACTATGGGGACAATGCATTCTATGCAGAACAGCTAGAAAAAGTGATATTCGATGCAAAGGAGTATCTGGACTCAGATAAACGCACAGCAACAGGAACTGTTCTTGAAGATGGTATATATCTTTTTGTTGAAGAACAAAATAAAACAGTTCTATATTTTTATTCAATGGAAGAAATAGTATTAATGGGAACTTCTGATATTAAAGAATTAATTAAAAAAATATCAGTTGCTGCACCAAATAGAAACGTACATGTTGTAGTACAAGATAGCTCAGTGGAACTATTTAACTATAAAAGCATACAAGATACAATTGAAAATGGTGTTTCACCAATTGTTGATCCACTTATGGAAGTGAAAAATACTGGGAAAACTGCTGGAAATGTGAGTGCAAAAACATTAACAGATGAAATTCCTTTAGACTTAGTGTCACCAAATGGATTTACTATAGTATTAAAAACGCCATATGAAGGGACAGTTGGCGGAATAATTGATTTAGTTGTAGATAATTCAAATCCTAAAGAAGTAAAAAAAGGGTATGTTTCAGAAGTCTCTGATAATGGATTAATAATTAAAGTTGTTATGCAACCAGGACAAAATTTAGAAGAGGGGAAAAAATATATTCCTCAAATTAATGATAAAGAAATATATTTTGGTTCTAACTCTGTTATGGTGCCAGGTACAGCTGAATTATATGTTAAAAAAATAATAGAAGCAGAAAACGGAATTATAAAATTAAGTATGAGTAGATCAGCAACAGGCGTAAAAGCCAGTGAATTTAGCGTTGTTGAGACAGTTAATGAAAAATCACAATATAGTGAAAATGTAAGAATTGAAAGTATAAATGGAGATATTGTAACACTTAAAGTGAGATCAAAAGCAGCATCTGATAAAGTTCAAAAATTAGTTTATAAAATTTCATATAAAAACAGTGTACAAGCAACAAGTAGTACAGTTGTAATATTACCTTTAAATAAAACAGCTGAACAAATAATAAATGTGGAAGCAGAAAATGGTAAAGTTACTATAGCTTTAAACAAATTAGCTTCACAAAACATAGTAAATTCAATTGAACTAAAAGAATATGTAAACGGAACATTTACTAGAAATATTGTAGTTAATAGCGGAAATACAGTTGTTAAAGATAGTAAAATAATCGTTAATTTTGATACAGTAACTGGAGAAGGGAAGTTAATTCAGTACTCTGCAAAATCTTTAAATGACAATGAACCGGTATTTTCAAATAAATTTGTAATAAAAGGTGAAGAGATAATCACAGGAAAAAGAGTAACTCTAACTGATATAACTGTAAATTCTGGAGAATCTTTTGATTT
>JAAYPW010000126.1 GCA_012519615.1 Fusobacteriota bacterium | reverse complement strand
TTTGCAATGTCAGAAAAAGATATGTTATTTGTGCAAAATTACTTTAAAAATGAAGAAAATAGAGACCCTAGTGAAACAGAGTTAAAAATACTTGATACATACTGGTCAGATCACTGCAGACATACAACATTTGAAACACTAATAAATAGTGTAAAAATAGAAGATGGAGCGTTTAGCGAAGCAATTAATAAAGTATTTAATGAATATAAAGCAAGTAGAGAATATGTATATAATTATGATAGACCGATGACTCTAATGGATATGGCAACAATTATTGGAAAAGAACAACGTAAAAAAGGGTTACTAGATGATTTAGAAGTAAGCGATGAAGTAAATGCATGTAGCGTTAGAGTGAAAGTAGATGTAAATGGTGTAGATGAAGACTGGTTATTAATGTTTAAAAATGAAACTCATAATCACCCAACAGAGATTGAACCTTTCGGTGGAGCATCAACTTGTCTAGGTGGAGCAATAAGAGACCCGTTATCAGGAAGAGCATATGTTTATCAAGCGATGAGAATAACTGGTGCTGCAGATATTAATGAAAAAATTGAGGATACTTTACCAAATAAATTACCTCAACAAGTAATATCAAGAACAGCTGCAAAAGGATATAGCTCTTATGGGAATCAAATAGGAGTGGCATCTACATATTTAAAAGAAATATTTCATAGTGGATATAAAGCAAAAAGAATGGAAGCAGGAGCAATTGTATCTGCTGTTAAAGAAGACTGGGTTAGAAGAGAAAAACCTATAGCAGGAGATGTAATTATTTTATTAGGTGGTAAAACAGGTAGAGATGGTTGTGGTGGAGCAACAGGTTCATCAAGAGAACAAACAGAAGACTCATTTACAACAAGTTCTGCAGAAGTACAAAAAGGAAATCCACCTGAAGAAAGAAAAATAGTAAGACTATTTAGAAAAGAGGAAGTAACAAAATTAATCAAAAAATGTAATGACTTCGGTGCCGGCGGAGTATCAGTAGCAATAGGTGAATTAGCAGATGGATTGGTTATTGATTTAGATAAAGTACCAACAAAATATAATGGCTTAAGTGGAACAGAATTAGCAATATCAGAATCACAAGAGAGAATGGCAGTTGTTGTTGCAAAAGAAGATGAATCTAAATTTATAAAATTAGCTGATGAGGAAAATCTTGATGCAGTAACAGTAGCAGTAGTCACAGAAGAAAGAAGATTAATTATTAATTGGAGAGGAAAACACGTTGCTAATATAAGCAGAGATTTTTTAAATACAAATGGTGTTAGAAATGAAACAAATGTAGTAGTTGAGTCAATAGAAAATATCAATCCTTTTAAAAGAGAAGTAAAAGGAGATAGTATTAAAGATAAATTTATGAATAATTTAAAAAATGAAAATATTGCTTCACAAAAAGGTTTAGTTGAAATGTTTGATTCAACTGCAGGAGCAACAACAGTGTTAATGCCTTTTGGAGGTAAATATCAATTAACAGAGATAGAAGCAAGTATTCAAAAAATACCAGTAGAAAATAGCGAATCAAATACAGCAAGCTTATTAACATATGGATATGAACCAAATATAAGTTCATGGAGTCCATTTCATGGGGCTATGTATGCTGTAATTGAATCAATAAGCAAAATAGTTGCATCTGGTTCAAAATATCAAGGAATAAGATTTTCATTCCAAGAGTTCTTCCAAAGATTAGGAAATGATCATAAAAATTGGGGAAAACCTTTTGCAGCACTATTAGGGTCAATACATGTACAAAAAAACTTTGGATTACCAGCAATTGGTGGAAAAGACAGTATGAGTGGAACATTTAATGATATAAATGTACCGCCAACACTTATCTCTTTTGCTGTAAATACAGAAAATGCTAATAACATAATATCGGGAGAATTTAAAAAAGAGGGAAATTATGTATATTTAGTAAAACATAACATCAAAGAAAATTACATGCCAAATATAGAAGAGTTAAAAGAAAATTATGACTTTATATATAAAAACATTGTAGACAAAAAAATTATTTCTGCATATTCTGTTAAATTTGGTGGTATAGCAGAAGCAATTGCAAAAATGAGTTTTGGAAATAAAATAGGGATTGATTTAGATAAAAAATATAGCGATATACTTTTTGACATAGATTATGGTTCTATTGTTATTGAATCAAATGTGGAGTTAAATAATAAAAATGCACTATTATTAGGAAAAACTAATAATTCAAATGAAATTAAAATAGGTAATGAGATAATAAACATCGATGAAGCAATAAAAGCATGGACTAGTTTATATGAATCATTATATCCAATTAAAGTTAATGAGGATAAAGAAAGTATTCCAACTAGAGATTATAAAAATGGTATAACTATAATTAATAAAAATAAAGTTGTAAAACCAAAAGTATTTATACCGATATTTCCAGGTTCAAACACAGAATATGATACTATAAAAGCATTTGTTAATGCAGGGGCAGAAGTATCATCAAAAGTATTTAAAAATAGAACAAAGGAAAATATTATTGAATCGATAAATGAAATAGAAAAAGAGATAATAAATTCTAATATTTTATTAGTAGCAGGTGGATTTGTATTTGGAGATGAACCAGAAGGTGCAGGGAAATTTGAAACAAATTTACTATTAAATGAACAAGTAAGAACAGCAATTGATAAACTTATAAATAACGATGGATTAATTTTAGGGATTTCAAATGGATTTCACGCACTATTAGAAAGTGGATTATTATTAGGGGATATTTATAAAACTTTAGGTGTAGGCAGACCAACTATAACAAGAAATGAGATCGATAGACATGTATCTAAAATTGTAAATACAAGAGTATCCTCTAATTTATCGCCATGGTTAAATAATATGGAAGTAGGTACAGTTCACAGTTTGCCAGTTTCTTTTGGATTTGGTAAATTTGTAGCTAATGAAAAACTTATAGATGAACTATTTAAAAATGGTCAAATTGCAACACAATACGTGGATAATAATAATAATCCAACAATGAATGGAGAGTATAATCCGAGTGGTTCACTGTATGCGATTGAGGGTATAACTAGTAAAGATGGAAGAGTTTTCGGGAAAATGGCAAACTCTGAAAGAACAGGAAATAACCTATATAAAAATATAACTGGAAACAAAGTACAAAACATATTTGAAAGTGGTGTTAAATATTTTAAATAGTGAAATTAGATATGAGTATATAAAAAATTATCTAGAAGAGAATAGCACGAAATCGTATAAATTGTTTAGTGAAAAAATTATACCAAATAGTGGTAATAGCTATGGAGTAAAAGTAGGACCTATAAAAAAACTTGCTAAAGATATTGTAAATTCTAAAGATAATGTGCTTTTACTCCAAAAGCTTTTTAAATCAAATATGTATGAAGAAAAACTGTTATACGGGTATATAATATCATTAAAGAAATACAATAATTTCACGGAATATTCTATAAATATAGATAATTATATAAAACTTATTGATAATTGGGCCTTATGTGATCTATTTGTAAGTAGTATTAAGAAAAATAAAAAGAGATATGAAGATGAACTATTTATTTATGCAAAACAATTAATTGATTCAGATAATGAATGGGAAGTAAGAACCGGATTAGTTATAATTTTATCCAATTATCTAGATGAGGAGAAACTAGATGAGATATTAAATCTAATAAAAAAAATATCTATTGATTCATATTATGTTAAAATGGCTATAGCGTGGCTTCTAAGTGTAATGTATATAAAGTATCCAGATAAAATTACAGAGATTATTAAAAAAAAGAGCTTAGATAAATGGATAATTAATAAGTCTATACAAAAGATAATTGAATCGAATAGAGTATCAAAAGAAAGTAAAGAAGATATAAGATATTATAAGATAAAGTAAACAAAAGAGGTGTTATTTTAATTAATAACACCTCTTTTTATTAAAAATAAGATATAATTTTAAAAATTAAAATTAATACTCCATCTCAAATAAAACATTTCCATTTTCATCATATGAGATATGACTACCTGAAGGCAGATTGTCTTTAAAATTACTTTTCGATTGTAGTTTACCATTTTTGTAAAAAGTAATAGCTTCACCATTTAATTTTCCTGAAACAAATGTAGAAATTCCTTTTTTTTCACCTGTTGAATAATAAATAACAGCTTTTCCACTATAAGGTTTTTTTGAACCAATGATATAATGCGTATTCCCTCTATTTTCTAATTGATCATAGTTAATCTCTTTTGAACAACCGATAAGTAAAAAAGCTAGAAAAAATGCTGTTAAAATCAATTTTTTCATAATATTTATACCTCCTTATTTTATTATATAAATATATTAGATTAAGTAAATGAATTAACATATATTAATTAAGAATATCATAAAATTTTTAAAATGTAAATATACTATTTTAAATTTAATAATTTTTAGCAATAATTACTCAAATAAAGAGTTGACTATTTCATAAAAATATTATAAAATATAGACAAATAATTAATAGTAAAATTCAAAATCTTTATGAAGATAAGTTATTATTATAGAAGGATTTTTATTTTTATATAATTTTAAGTTTGATTAAGATATAATATAATTTTAATATAAATTGGGAGGTTTATTAATGGAAAAGAGAGAGCTACTATACGAAGGGAAAGCTAAAAGAGTATTTTTAACAGATGATCCTAACATAGTTATTCAAGAATTTAAAGATGATGCTACCGCTTTTAATGGCGAAAAAAAAGGGACTATAATTGGTAAAGGTGTTGTGAACAACAAAATTTCATGCAAATTATTTGAAATGCTTGAAACAAAAGGGATACCTACACATTTAATTAAGTTTATTGATGATAGAAATATGTTAATAAAAAAAGTAGAGATAGTTAAGCTTGAAGTAATTATTAGAAATATTGCTGCTGGTAGCTTTAGTAAAAGATACGGTGTTGAGGAAGGTACTGTTTTTGATTCTCCGACATTTGAATTTTCATATAAAGAAGACGCATTAGGTGACCCATTAATAAATAAATACCACGCATTAGCAATGAAAATTGCAACAAAAGAAGAGCTTAAAACTATAAAAAAATACGCTTTTAAAATAAATGAAATTTTAAAAGATTATTTTATTGAAAGAAATGTAATTTTAGTTGATTTTAAATTAGAATTTGGAAGAACAAATACTGGAGAAATCGTTTTAGCAGATGAAATTTCACCGGATACTTGTAGATTTTGGGATAAAGATACAAAAGAGAAATTGGACAAAGATAGATTTAGAAAAAATTTAGGAAATATTGAGGAAGCATATACTGAAATGTTAAAAAGATTATCTTAATTTTATTTTAAAGGAGAAAAAATAATGTTTGATACCTTAAAAGAGGAATGCGGGTTATTTGGGATATATTCTAAAACACTAGAAGCACAAAAATTAACAATGTATGGTTTATTTGCAATGCAACATAGGGGACAAGAAAGTGCTGGGATGGCCTCTTCAGATGGATTTGGAGTAAGCTTTTTTAAAGATACAGGACTTGTTTCAAATGTATTTAATGATGAAAGATTAAAAAAATTAAAAGGACATATTACAATTGGACATGTAAGATACTCAAATAAAAGAGAAAGTGGTGCTATTAATGCTCAACCACTTACAATGAGACACAGTAAAGGTGATTTAGCACTAGCTCACAATGGAAGTTTAATAAATACGGTTAGTCTAAAAAAAATGCTTGAAAAACAAGGTTCTATATTTCAAACATCAAATGAAACTGAAGTAATATTACACCTTATTGCAAGATCGAAAGAGGAAAATATTGAAGAATCAATTATTGATGCGTTATCACAAATAAAAGGTGCGTACTCAATATTATTTTTAACAAATGAGAAGTTAATAGCAGTTAGAGACCCTTTAGGAATGAGACCGCTAGTAATTGGTAAAATACAAAATGACTATGTGATTGCATCTGAAACACCAGCATTTGATTTAATTGGTGCAGAATATATTAGAGAAGTGAATCCAGGCGAGATGGTTATAATTGACAGCACTGGTATGAGGACCAAACAGATATTTGAAAGTAATAGAACAGCTAAATGTATATTTGAGATGTTTTATTTTGGAAGACCAGATAGTTTATTATTTGGAAGAAATGTACACCTTACAAGAAAAGAGATAGGTAAAGAACTTGCAAGAGAACATAAAGTAGATGCGGACATAGTAATTGGTGTACCTGATTCAGGTATCTCTGCAGCATTAGGTTATGCTGAAGAATCAGGAATTCCATACGATATTGGAATAATGAGAAATCATTATGTAGGTAGAACATTTATTGAGCCTACACAATTAGACAGAGAATTAGGTGTAAAAAAGAAATTAAGTCCAATTGTTGAAGTTATAAATAATAAAAGAGTTGTAGTTGTAGATGATTCTATTGTAAGAGGTACAACTAGTAGAAAAATAATAAAACTACTTAAAAAAGCTGGTGCAAAAGAAGTCTATATGCTTGTATCATCTCCAGCAGTTGTATCACCATGTTATTATGGAGTAGATATCCCTACTAGACAAGAACTTATAGGTGCAACTCACAGTTTAGAAGAAACACGTAAACAAATTTTAGCGGATTATTTAGGGTATATCTCTGTTGAGGGACTTCATAAATCAGTAAAAGCTGCTAGTAATGAGTTTTGTGATGCATGTTTTACTAGAAAATATCCAATCGAGTTTTCACAAAGTGACATACATTATGAAGAGGATAATGACGAATAATAATAATGAAAAGGTGGTGAAAATTCTATTAATTATAAAATATATATTATAATTAATAGAAATATAGAGATGGCTGATAAATTAACATATAGAGATTCCGGTGTAGATATTGATGCTGGGAATCAATTTGTAGAAAATATAAAAAAAAGCGTACAAAGTACATATATTGATGGGGTATTAGGAGATATAGGTGGCTTTGGAGGTTTATTTGAATTAGCAAAATATAAAAATCCTGTACTAGTATCAGGTACAGATGGTGTTGGTACAAAATTAAAAATAGCATTTATGGTAGATAAACATGATACAATTGGTATTGATGCTGTAGCTATGTGTGTAAATGATATTGCGGTATTGGGGGCAAAACCTCTATTTTTCTTAGACTATCTAGCTACAGGTAGATTGGATCCAAAGGTATCACCTGATATTGTGAGTGGAATAGCAGAAGGATGTAGACAAGCAGGATGTGCACTAATTGGTGGAGAAACAGCTGAAATGCCAGGATTTTATCAAGTGGGAGAATACGATATTGCAGGATTTTCTGTTGGAATAGTAGAAAAAGATGAAATAATAAATGGCTCAACTACGAAAGAAGGAGATATAATTATCGGATTGCCGTCATCTGGTATTCATAGCAATGGATATTCTCTTGTAAGAAAATTATTTTTTGAAAAATTATCGTGGACAGTAGATACATATGTAGATGAACTAGGGAAAAAATTAGGAGAAGAATTAATTACTCCAACAAGAATATATGTAAAAACTGTATTATCACTAAAAGAAAAAGTAAACATAAAAGGGATGGTACATGTAACAGGTGGAGGATTTATAGAAAATATTCCACGTGTTTTACCTGAAGACTTAGATGCAGTTATAGATTTAAATAGTTATAATGTACCTGCAATTTTTAAATTAATGCAAAAACACGGAAATATTGATACTCACGAGATGTATAAAACATTTAATATGGGGATAGGTTACATATTTATTGTATCAAAAGATGAAAAAGATAAAGCTATAGAGACTCTAAAAGAACTTGGAGAAACCCCTGTAATTTTAGGAGAAGTAGTAAAAGGGACACGTAAATGTCTATTAAAATAGACACACTTATTATAAAATCAAAAGATGTATTAAAAAATAGTTATTCTAAATACTCAAATTTTAAAGTTGGGGCATCTGTATTAGGTGATAATGGTAAAGTTTACGTTGGAACCAATATAGAGAATAGTTCGTATGGATTAACAATATGTGCTGAACGAGTTGCTATTTTTAGTGCAGTATCAGATGGGGTAAAATTAATAAATAAATTAGTTTTAACGTCAGAAGAGGATAATTATATAACACCTTGTGGTGCTTGCAGACAAGTTTTATCAGAATTTTCAAATAAATATACAGAAATTATCTTAGTAAATAAAAAAGGTGAATTTATTATTAAAACTGTAGAAGAATTATTACCTTTAGCATTTAAAATTTGATTATAGGTGATGAAAATGTCCTGTATATATAAAAAATCCGCACTGGTTAAGTGTTATGGATGCGGAACATTAAAAAGAATATATAAATGTACTAAAACAGATTTAGTTGTAACATATAATGTCTGTAGATTTTGTAAACATAAAACTACAAAAGAAGAGCAAAAAAGGGGTAATAATAATGAGAATATACAATCTAGTACCCACAGTGGCGGGGATGATAGATGATTGGGAAAAATATCTAGATGAAATATATAATATGGGATTTAATTATATATATATAAATCCTATTTTTGAGGTAGGATATTCTAGAAGTTTATATGCACCTAAAAATTTTTATAACCTTAACCAAAATATTATAGACCAATTTTCAAATGTTTCACCATATGAACAATTAAGATCATTTATTAATAAAGCACATAATAAAGGGATAAAAGTAATTATAGAACTTATTATGACACATACATCAATAGATTCAGAAATATTAATAAGTAATCCCAATTGGTACAAATATGACGAAGGTGGAAATTTAAGAAATTTTTCTTTTTTTGAAAATAATAAGCAGATTAAGCTAGATGATTTAATAGAGATTGACAACGAAAATTCTGTTGATAAAAACAATCTTTGGAATTATTGGATTGAACTAATGGAATATTATTTAACATTTGGATTTGATGGATTTAAAATAGAGGCTGCGTATAAACTTCCAAATGAATTACTTAAGATAATCATTGAAAAAGGAAAAACTATAAAAAAGGATACTGTTTTTATTGGAGATAATCTTGGAGCAGGATTTCATGAGATGTTTGAATTAACAGAAGTAGGATTTGATTATCTATTTACAAGTTTTAAATGGTGGGATTTTAGAGAAACATGGTTTTTAGAACAACACTATAGATTAAAAAATATCGTAAAGTTAATAAGTTTTCCTGAAAATTACAATACAGAAAGATTAGCAGAAAAATATAATAAAAATATAAATGCTCAAAAAGCTTGGTATACAATTGCAGCACTTTTAAATACTGGTGTGTCTATACCTATAGGTTATGAATATTGCTGTGATAAAAGAATAGAGATGTTATCAACTTTTGATTTTGAAAGTTATGACTACAATGAAAAAGGGATAAAAGATTATATTAAATTAATTAATACTATAAAAAGTGAACATAAAATTTTTCATAAAGAAACTGATATATACATAATAGATACAGGAAATGAAAATATTTTTTTACTTAAAAAAATGAATTCTAATAAAGATGAAGAAGCTTTCTTAATATTAAATAAAAATTATAATTCAATTGAAAAAATAGAACTTAAGCATTTTAAAAATCTAGTTACACTAAAAAGTATAAAAAATATATTAACATCAGAAAATATTGATTTAGAAGAGATAAGTAATTCTATACTAGAATTTCAACCTGGTGAAATTAAAATATTTTTAGTTACAAACTAAAAAACAAAATAATGATATAAATAAAATTAGGGAGGTAAAAATGAATTTAGATTTTTTAAAGAAAACAGATCCTGAAATAGCAAAGGCACTAGAAGATGAGGCGGTAAGACAAGAATACGGTATTGAGTTAATAGCATCGGAGAATTTTGTATCTAGAGCAGTAATGGAAGCAGCAGGAAGTGTTATGACAAATAAATATGCAGAAGGTTATCCCGGTAAAAGATATTATGGTGGATGTCAAATTGTAGATATTGCTGAAAATTTAGCAATTAACCGTGCTAAAGAATTATTTAATGTAGAGTATGTAAATGTACAAGCACACTCTGGTTCGCAAGCAAATATGGCAGTATATATGTCATTAATTAATCCTGGAGATACAATTTTAGGTATGGATTTATCTCATGGTGGTCATTTAACTCATGGAGCAAAAGTTAATTTTTCAGGTAAAATATATAAAGTAGTTTCTTATGGTGTATCAGCAGAAACAGAGTGTATAGATTATGAAGAAGTAAGAAAAATAGCAATAGAAAATAAACCAAAAGTAATAGTTGCAGGTGGAAGTGCATATTCAAGAACATTAGATTTTAAAAAATTTAGAGAGATAGCTGATGAAGTAGGAGCGTATCTAATGGTAGATATGGCACATATAGCTGGATTAGTAGCTACTGGACAACACCCAAGTCCTGTTCCATATGCTCAAATTGTTACAACTACAACACATAAAACTTTAAGAGGACCACGTGGTGGACTTATAATGACAAATGATGAAGAAATTGCAAAAAAAATAGATAAAATGATATTCCCTGGAATTCAAGGTGGGCCTTTAATGCATATAATAGCTGCAAAAGCAGTAGCATTAAAAGAAGCTCTAGCGCCAGAATATAAAGAATACCAAGCACAAGTTGTTAAAAATGCAAAAGTATTGGCTGGTGAACTTTCAAATAAAGGATTTAGAATTGTATCTGGTGGAACAGACAATCACTTAATGTTAGTTGATTTAACTCCTAAAGGTATAACTGGTAAAGCTGCAGAAGAAGCACTTGTTAAAGCAGAAATAACTTTAAATAAAAATGGAATTCCTTTTGATAAAGAAAAACCATTTGTTACAAGTGGAATAAGAATTGGAACACCTTCGGTAACTACAAGAGGTATGAAAGAACCTGAAATGAAAATAATTGCTGAATTAATAACTAAAGTATTAGAAAATATGGATAATGACAGTGTTATTAATGAAGTAAAAGCAGAAGTAAAAAAATTAGCAACAAAATTTCCATTATATAATAAATAAGATAAAAAATGGTTATTCAGGTAATGAGTAACCTTTTTTTATTATATTATTTATTAATTTTAATTTCAAACTTCATTATAAATTTTTCTCTTAAAAATTAGGAGAAGAATTTTTTTATTTTTTGAATTTATAATAAATGGGTATTTAAAATTATGTCATGAATAATGTGAATATTTAATGAATAGAAATAAAATAAAAAAAAGTTTCGTAGAAATAAAGTAAATAAAATTTTTAAATAATAATATTTATAATAAATTGTAAAAAAACTAAAAAAGTATAAAAAAGTATAAAAAAGAAAGTATATGATATTAGATAAAAAAATTAGGAATTTTATTAAGAGAAAAATATAATTAAATAAAAAAGAAAATTATTTAAAAAAAATTGATATTTAGTGGAAAAAAGAAGGAAAAATGTGAGAAATTGGTATTATCTATAAATAATATTAAATAAAATATCGGCAAACATATTTGTTCGCCTTTAAAATTAAGGAGGAAAAAAATGAATATAATAAAATCATTAGAAAAAAGAAGAACAATTTACAACTTAAATAACAATTTATCGGTAGAAGAGGGGAGAATATTTAAATTAATAGAGGAATCTACAGAGCTAATACCTGATGCTTTTAATATGAAAAGCTCAAGAATTATCGTAGCAACTGGTGATAAACAAAATAAATTATGGGATAATATTTATAATGTTTTTAAAGGGGAAGTCTCTAGAGAGAGAATAGATAGTTTTAAAGCTGCATATGGTACAATTTTATATTTTTATGATAATAACGTAGTTAAAGAAATACAAAATCAATTTCCACTTTATAAGGATTCGATTTCTAAATATGCAATGCAATCTGCTGCAATGTTACAAATTAGTATTTGGAGTGGATTAGCTGAATTAAATATAGGTGCATCAATACAACATTACAATCCAATTATAGATAATATGGTAAAAGAGATGTTTAATTTATCAGAATCATATATTTTAGATGCACAAATGCCATTTGGTGGAATTGTAAAACCGGCAGACATGAAAGAGAAAGAGGATATATCTAAAAGGGTAAAATTTGTAAAATAGATAAGAATATTTAAGAAAATTATAGTATTTTTGTAGAGAGCGAATCTATTTATTCGCTCTTTTTATTTTTTTAATTAGTAATTATATTTATGAATTAAATCAAAATTATAAAAATTAATAGTTTAAAAAATAATTATATGTTATAATATAGTTATAAAAAATAGAGGTGGTATGATATGGCGAAGTACACAAAATCAATAAAAATTGGGAATAGAACCATTGGTGGTAAAGAAAATATATTAATTCAATCAATGGTTAATAAACATTATAGTGATATTAATGGGATAATATCGCAAATTAACGAATTAGAAAATGCAGGGTGTGAAATAGTAAGAATTTCTGTAGTAAATGAGGAATCTGCTAAAAGCATAGGAAAGATTAAAGAAAAAATTGATATTCCACTTGTTGCAGATATACATTTTGATTATAGGTTAGCTCTACTTTCTATAGAATATGGTATTGATAAATTACGAATTAATCCAGGAAATATTGGTGAAGAGGAAAATATAAAAAAAGTAGTGGAAAGCTCTAAAAAGCACAATATTCCAATTAGAATAGGTGTAAATGGTGGTTCATTAGAAAAACATATTTTAGATAAATATAAATTTCCAAATTCAGAAGCTATGGTGGAAAGTGCAATGTATCATATTAATTTAATTGAGAAATATGACTACAATAATATTATTGTTTCGTTGAAATCAAGTAATGTCTCTGAAATGTATAATGCGTATAAAATTATATCTAAAAAGATAGAATATCCACTACATTTAGGTGTCACTGAAGCAGGAACAGCATTTGGTGGTACAATAAAATCAGCAATTGGAATAGGGGGATTAATACTAGAGGGGATTGGCGACACAATACGTGTTTCTTTAACAGAAGACCCAATTGAAGAGATAAAAGTAGCTAAAGAGATATTAAAGGTAACAGGAATACGTAAAGAGGGTGTAGAGATAATATCATGCCCAACTTGTGGTAGGACAGAGATTGACCTAGTTAAATTAGCTAAAGAGGTGGAAAAAGAGTGTAAGGAGATAAAAAAATATGTTAAAATTGCTGTAATGGGTTGTGTAGTAAATGGACCTGGTGAAGCAAAAGATGCTGATTTTGGAATAGCAGGTGGAAAAAATTCTGCAGTAATATTTAAAAAAGGGGAAATTATTAAAAAAGTATCTGAAAAAGATATAATAAAAGAACTAAAAATATTAATAAAAGAGATGGTGTGAAAATATGAATTTTAAATATTATAATTATAATAGTGATATAGGAGAGGATATTAATCCTAATTCTGAAAATACAATATATATTTTTGCAAGTAATAAAGAGAAAAAATATTTTAATAAAAAAATTAGTAGAAACTATTTAAGTAATGAATCAATATTTTTAACATTTAGTGAATTTAAAGAGAAATTATTTATACCTGATAAAATTATATTACGTGAGGAAAAAATATCTCTATTTTTTTACAAATCGATACCAGATAATATAAAAAAAGAGTTAAAAATAGAAAATTACTATGATACAATTGATTTATCATACAATCTAATAAAATTATATTCTAAATTAAAAGAGAAAAAAATAGATAAATTGGAAAATCTCCATAAATGGCAAGATAAAATTTATAATTATTTTGAAGAAATTATGAAAAAACTAGATGAAAATTTAGAAAAAAATAATTTTATTTTACCTGAATACGTAAATGATTTTAAATATTATAATGATGATTATATTAAAGACACTGAAAAAATAGTATTTGTAAATGTATTAAAATATAGTGATTTCGATAGAGAGTTAATTAATACATTAGATAATAGCAGCATTAATATTAGTTTTATGTTACAAATTGATAAAAATGATTTTAATGAAAAAAGTTTGAAAATTAATAAAATTACGTTTCCAAAAGAGATAAAAATTAACTACTACGAGAATACAGATATAAATGGAGAATTATTATGTTTAATCAGTGAAATAGAGGACTCTAAAGTTAATAGTAAATCTACAGAATTTATAGCTTATGATATAGAGAGTATAAAATATTCAAACATGATAAAAAAAAATGAAATTAATTTTCTACAAAAAGAGAAATTTTCAAAAACAAAATTATATATATTTTTAACAAAAATTTATGATGTACTGTCAAGTGTAATATTTAAAAAAGGGAAAATCTATATAAAAATAGATGAACTTGATAAATTATTGGAAAATTTAGTTGCACAAAAATATTTTAATATTAATTATGAAGATTATTTACAATTTATTGAGATAAAAAACAATAAATATAGGTATATTAATAGAGAGTACTTAAAAATAATTACTAATGAAACTGCAGTAGAGCGAAAAATAAATGATATTATTGATTTTATTGAAGAGTTATACAAATGTAATAACCTAAAAGAGATAATAGTATTTCTAGAAACAAATTTTAATATAAATAAATTAGATATTAATAAAAATCTTATTTTTGAAGATATATTTTATAAAGAGAATATTCAAAAATATTATGAATCTATAACAGAGATTTTATCTATAGAAAATATGAGATTAGTAACTAATTGGGAGGAATATTTTAATAAAAATAAAATTTCAGAAGGCTTATTTAAGTTAATATTGAAATATTTAAAAGAGAAAAATATTGATAAAATCCAATCTGGTAATAGTAATTACTATGTAAAAAATGGTGAGGATATATCATATTATCAAGTTGATAAAAATGTTATATTTAATATAAATACTGTAAGTTTACCAAAAATAGATAGAGAGGATTTCTTTTTAACTGATAAACAAAAAAGAGAACTTGATATATATAATAATGAAGATGAGGAATTATATGCGAAATATACTTTTTTAAAGAATATTGTAAATGGGAAAGAGATAAATATTTATGGATTAAATATTTATTCAGAGAAAAAAGATAGATGTAATTTTATTGAGGAACTTATTCAAAATGGAAATATTAATAAAATTAAAGAAAAATTTAACGATTACGATTTTATTAATCTTATTATAAACGAGTACAATTTAGAGATATCATCGGAAAAACAAATCAAAGTTAATGAAAAATATTTCGATTTAAAAAATATAAATAGTGGTATAGATGGAATTTCCTTAAATAATTACGATTATAAATCAATTTTAGAGTGTCCATATAAATACTATATAGAAAATTTATCAAAATTAAAATTGAATAATTGTGATAATGAGAAAAAAATAAATTCTGTTAAGACAATATTTTATAAAACTTTTGAGAAAATTTTACTAATAAAGCAGAAAAATATGTTAAAAAATGACTTCTCTATTACAGAGGAGGAGATCCTTAAAAATATTAATATATCTGATGAATCACTAAAAATAGAGATGGGGATTATTAAATATTATGAGGTTATATTAAAGAATATAATATTGAAATTAATAATAAATATATTTATGATTTTAGGGGAAAAATACCATTCTATTCAAATAAAAAAAATTAATATTAAAACTAAAGATTTAATAGAATTGGTGAAATATCCTAAAAATTATCTTGTTAATTTTCCCGAAATAGAGATAGAATTAGAAAACGAAATTCAAAATATATATATTGTAGAAAAAGATTCTTATACAAATGATTTAGTAGAATTTATTCAAATAACATCATTTTTAAAAGATAAAAATAGAAGTGGCGAAAATCGTAAAAGTATAAATATGGTTTATGCAATGGATAAGAATACTATTAAATTAGTGGATTCTAATAAGATTAAATTAGAAAAACTTGATAAAATATATAATATTTTAAACACAAAAGTGTATAAAACATCAGAAAAAGAGCCAAAATGTGAATTAAGATGTAAATACAGTAAAATATGTAGAATAAATAAAAAAGGATGATTAAATTGCTAAATGAGCTAAAATCAATATTAAATAGAAATATTTTAGAAGAAAAACTTATTAAAATTGTAATAAGTGGAAAAAAAGATAAAAATAATGAGATAAATAAAATTGATTTAGATAGATTTATATCTAAGGAAGATACAATTTATCAGTTATCATATATTTATAAAAATAAAGTTACTCATAAAAATCTAGTTGGAGAGAATATTAATATAGAAATTATAGAAGAATATATTAATAATTATAAGCAGATGATGATTTTTACAGAGGAAGCAGACTATCAAGTTTTAAATAACAAAAATATTAAAATAATAAAGTCTAAACCATCAAAAGAAAATAGTATTAAAAATCATAATAGAACAAAAAACTATCTATTACAAGATGGTGAGGAGATCCCATTTTTAGAAAAATTAGGTGTA
>JAAYPW010000012.1 GCA_012519615.1 Fusobacteriota bacterium | reverse complement strand
TCATCTATATCTATATTTTTATCCATATTAATGTAGAAACTAAACCAAGCACCACCTTCACAAGATGCCCATTTCCTACCTCTAGTCCCTTTCCCACCAGTTTGTATTTTTGCCATAATTATATCATATTCATTAATATTATCTGTTTTTTTAATGTAATTATTTGTAGAATCAACTTCATCTAATAATATTATTTCCATCTACTTTCACCATTATATATTTTAAATGCTACATATATTTTCACAGCATCTTCAAATTCATTTGGATCAAGATTTGTCATATCTTTTATATCTACTAAAATTTCCTTCAATCTAGCAGCAGTTATATTCATATCAGACGTTGTTTTTGTTGCAATGAATTTATTTTCAAAGTAATTAGATATAATTTCAGATATATCAATTCTATTTTTTTCACCATATTCTATTACGCCATCTATAAATTTTGTAATCTTTTGTCTTTCAAATTTCCCTAAATTAAAAAACATTAGATAAATTCCCACTTTTTCATAAGTGTAAATTATCTCATCTTTTAAATATTTTTTCCCGATTAACATATAATTTTCCGCATCTTTAAATGAATACGATACTGCCTCAATACCTGGCATATCATATTTATCACCTATTGATATCTTATATTGTAAACCCCATTTGTCTTTAAGAACATCTAATAATTTTTTTATTTTCTCTTCTACATTATCTTCTTTTGCTTTACATATTACAAATCTATTATTTCCAATGTAGGAGATTATATCATTTTTATTTTCCAATACTTCATGTACAATTTTATAAAATTTCTCTTTAAATTGTTGTAATATCATCTCATTTTGACCCTTTAATATTTTGTATAAATCTTCAATCTCAATTATAATAGCGTGTCTATCAATATAAAAGTCAAATCCAAGAAGCTCACTTCTATTTAACATAAGATCGATATTTTCAAATTTCAGATAGATTATATCATTTATAAAGTTTTCTTTTGCCTGTTTTTCCAGTTGCAGTTTATATGAATTACAATGAACTGAGATTAGTGACCAAACTTTTTCTTTAGTTTCCTCGCTATCTGATTTTATTGTAAGAGCATTTTTTATAATATCCATACAGCAGTTTTCACTAAATAAATTATAATCAATATCTATCTTTACATTAAATATAGTTTCTAAAGTTTTAAAATACTCTTTCATAATATGTTACTGTTAACATCTAATATTTTTATTAAATAATAGTAGTTAACAGTTTTTCACCACCTTTCTTCGAATTTTTGTCTACATATTAATTATACCATATTTTTTTAAATTTTTTTAGATATAATTTAAAATTATTATCTCTAATTGTAATTAATATTAATAAATAAACATATTGTTTTATATTATTACATGAAATCAAAACACACCACTAATAATTTTTTTGTAATAAAAATATTAAACCTATAGATGGGAATTGTAATAAGTGTATTGTATTTATAATGATAATTACATTACAAATGAAAATAAGATATAGTAAATTCACTATATAATGTCGACGTATAGTGCCCAATTGCAAATAAATATAAATAAAAAAAGAGAAAATCAAAACATTATTTTACCATAGGTGGATATGGATTGAAAGTGAAAGATTAGAATTTTGAGCTTAAAATTTATTTATAAGTATTTAGAAAAATATAATTTAAAAATAAATTTGTAATAATAAAAAATATGTAGTATAATTAGGTAAGATATGTTTATTATACTATGTGAGGTGATAATATGAATAATGAGGAGAAAAGACTTTATAGACGTTATCCTATTAAAGTACTTAAAACTTTAAGATTCAAAAATAATAATAAATCTTATGAAATTGATGGATTTATTGAAAATATAAGTTTAGGTGGTTGCAACTTTATCTCTACGGACTCTATTCCTGATAATGTATCAGAAGTATTTTTTGAAATTAGATATGAAAACAATAATATGCCACTTATTCTAGAAGTTGTACGTCGAAGAGAAGTTATATTTTTTAAAAAAGATTGTTATGAGTACGGACTTAAATTTACTGAAGATTTAGATATAAATATGATAAAAAATATGAAATTTATATAAATGTTTGTATAATAATTTATCTTTTTTTTATAATTTCAGAAATGTTTTAGAATTTTTAAAACTCCTTATATATATGATTTAAATACGAAAAAAAAGCCTAAAAACGTAATTTCAGGCTTTTTTTTTATAGTTTTTTTTTGTTTTGATTAAATATTGTACACTATTTGGTTAAAAGTTTATGTTACATTATTTTAAATTTGTGGTATACTATTAGTATAAGTTAGTTATACACATCACTAACCTATATGTGAGTGATAAGTTATAGTTACATATTTGTTTCTCATTTTCGATATGTAATATATGTACACTAATAACTATTTTTCACTTTTCTCCTTTTTTATTTTTCATATTTTTCACACACACCTGACAGTAAGGCTCCCCCCTTACTGTCATCCAAAAAAATAAATATATTAAAATATATTTTTCGTGTATAATTACACACTCATTATAGTTAAGTTCCCCCTTTTCTATAATATAAAAGAAGGGCTCTCATTTGAGAATCCTTCTTTTTATTTTTACTCGTTTATATAATTTTTTGTACTACTTTTTACATCACCATTTTTATTATTATAAATATACGGATTTCCAAAAGGATCAAGTAATATCCCATTTTCTAATGCTCTCTTATTTTTAATATATTTTTGACTTTCAAATTTTTCATTAAAGATAATTATCTTTTTTTTCTCCAATTCTTTTAAATTATCTGGATATTTATGATATTTTATCACATATATATATACAGATTGTCTTATTATTTTTAATTCCATTGCAAGAGATACTTCTTTTGTCCTAATAAGCATCTTCTTGTATGAATCAAATCCATAATACCAAACTAGAGATACTAAAAAGATAACTATTATAATTTCAAATCTTTTTTTATTAAATTTTGGTGCTTTCATCACACATCACCTTTTATTTTATAAACACTTCTCTCGTTATAAATTCTACATTTTTAGGAGCTTTCACTTTGATATTTAGAGGCCCTCTTCTCACTGCGATCCATCCAAGCCCTTTTATTACAAAATCGGTATTTTCTGGTATAGAATATTCTGTATAGACAAATTCATTATCATAATATGTATCAATACATTCATCACATGGTATTTTTATTATCTCATTTACAATAGTTCTATCCATCAGCTCTTCTGCTTTATCAATATTTGTCTCATGTACTGATATATCTGGTCCAGTATAAATATCTATAATTGGTCTTTCGTTTTCATTATTAATATTTTGTATAAATAGTAGCCCATTTAACATAATAACTCTTTCAAAATCTAGTTTTACCCTTTTTACAACAACTTTTTTTGTTGGTACAATTTTAAGATTGCATTTTTCGCAAACTTCATCTGAAATTCTCCCTTTTGGAATAATACCAGGTGTATCTATAAGTACAATTTTCGTATCAGGAATTCTCATTTTTACAAAATTAAGTGTTGTACCAGGATATTTTGATACAGTTAATACAGAATTTTTTGCAAGATAATTATTTATTAATGTAGATTTCCCTACATTTGTAGCACCCATTACAACTGCATTTACACCATTTTTATAGAAATGGTTTATTTTACGTAAAATCCCGTTTACACCATAATTACTTATATTACTAATCATAGCTACATCTAAAACTTTAAGTTTATACTCCTTAAGTCTTTCATGTATCCAAACTGCAGTTTTAGACGGATTCATCTGACGTGGTAAAATATCCATCTTATTTACTACTAATATTACAGGTTTATCTTTAATTAATGTAATGATATCTTCATCCATTGATGAAGAGAACTCAATTATATCAACTACAAGTATTACCAATTCCGAGCTTGGTAATACTTTTTTTACCTCTTTAACATAATCCTCTTTTGATAATTTAACTGGTATATATTCACCATAATTTTTAATTTTAAAACATCTTTTGCATATAGCATTAGATTTTTCTATTAATACTTTTTCAGATACATACCCTGGTTTTTTTTCATCTTTATCTTGTAACATTGCTCCGCAACCTAAACATTTATACATTTTTATACCTCACTTATATTAGTTATATATTTATCATTAATCCTTCTAAAATATCATTTTCTGATACTACAATCTCTTTTTTATTAAAATATTCTAATATAATTTTTAATAAAAATGTCCCTGATACAATTACATCAGCTCGTTTAGGTAATAATCCTTTTATTTTTTTCCGTTCCTCTAAGTCTACACTGTGAAATTTATCTAGATTTTTCTCTATCTCCTCTAATGTTAATCTGTACATATGAGTTTTTTCTCTACAATAATCCTCTATCTCTTTTGTCACTGTAACTTGCGTAGTTATTGTCCCTGCTACACCTACTAAAGTG
>JAAYPW010000125.1 GCA_012519615.1 Fusobacteriota bacterium | reverse complement strand
TTTTCTTTATTAATTACTTTTTTCTCTTTCTATTTAGTTGTCAATGTTCTTTCGTCCTTTCCTCAAGGACAAGTATTATATTATCATATCCTTCTCTTTTTGTCAATACCTTTTTTTTATTTTTTTATTTTTAATTGCATACTTATTCTATCAATGTTATTTCCATATTCATTTTTTAATAATTCTTGCTTTACAAACCCATATTTTTCATATATATGTATCGCTTTTTTATTATCTGGCGATACAGTTAATGATACAATATTAATATTTTCTTTGTCTAAATATTCAATTAATTTTGATAACATTTTTTTCCCGTATCCTAAATTTTGCATTTTTTTACCTATCATTAAACTAAATATATATACAGAATTATTATTATCCCAAGATTTAATTAGTTCAACAAATCCCACTATGTTATTATTTATTTCAAATTTAAGAACCTTTCCATGTCGAATAATCGGTTTTATTACCCAATAATCAATAGCTCCATCTTTAAAAGCTTCAAATTCCATCTCTTTTAAAGCTAAAATATCTTTCTCTAATGTTATATCAATCTCTTTTAAATTCATTTTTTCTCCTAAAATATTTATTTAATAATTTACCTCATATAGATACAGTCCTTCTGGAGGTGCGATTAATTTAAAAGCATATTTTCCAGGATAATTTAATCTATCTATAATATATTCTCTGTTCTCTTTTCCAGTATAAACCTCCATAAAGTTTGCAACTATAATTCTTATCATACTTTTTAAAAATGCATTCGCCTTTATGTAAATTATCATTTCACTATTATTTTCATATAGATATATTTCTTCTATTGTCCTAATGGAATTTTTAGCATTACAACCCGTTGTTCTATAATTTTCAAAATCATGTTTCCCTTTAAATAAAGATAGTATTTCATTACTTTTATTAATATCTAATTTTTCATCTATATATGTATAATAATTTTTTTCAAATACATTATATTCTTTTTTTAATTTCATTTTATATAAGTATGATCTATTTTTAGCAGAAAATCTAGAATTAAAATCTTTTGATTCCACTGTTAATTTTTTTATATGAATATCTTCTGGTAAAATATTATTTAAACTATACATTAAATTTTTTACAGGAACTTTTCCATTATAATGAAAATTTATAACTTGATTAATTGCATGAACACCTCTATCGGTTCTTCCAGATGAAACTAAATTAATATTTTCTTTTGTTAATTTTAGTATACTCTTTTCTATTTCTCCTTGAACTGTTCTTTTATTGACCTGTCTTTGAAAACCATAAAAATTTGTACCATCATATTCAATATCTAGTCTTATATTATTAAATTCTATATTTTTCATTTATTTACCCCTATATTTTTATAAAAAGCCTTAGCAATATGCTAAGGCTTTTTATAAATTAATTTATTATATTTAATTTTGGAGCGAAAGACGAGGTTCGAACTCGCGACATCAACCTTGGCAAGGTTGCACTCTACCAGCTGAGCTACTTTCGCATTTTTAAAAAGTGGTGCGAAGAGAGGGAGTTGAACCCTCACGTCGAAGACACTAGATCCTAAGTCTAGCGCGTCTGCCAATTCCGCCATCCTCGCATATGGTGCGTCATACAGGAGTCGAACCTGTGACAACACGATTAAAAGTCGTGTGCTCTACCTACTGAGCTAATGACGCTTACTATATAAAGTTAATAGTTAACAATTTATCTTCACCGTGGTACGTCTGACAGGAGTTGAACCTGCAACCTACGGATCCGAAGTCCGGCGCTCTATCCAATTGAGCTACAGACGCATATTTAATTATGGGGTGACTGACGGGACTTGAACCCGCGACTCCAGGATCCACAAACCTGTGTTCTACCAACTGAACTACAATCACCATAAATATATGGCGTGCCTGAGAGGATTCGAACCTCTGACCTACGGCTTAGAAGGCCGTTGCTCTATCCAGCTGAGCTACAGGCACATATTGGAGCGAGAGACGAGGGTCGAACTCGCGACATTCAGCTTGGAAGGCTGACACTCTACCAACTGAGCTACTCTCGCAAATGGTCGGAACAGCAGGATTTGAACCTGCGGCCCCCTGCTCCCAAGGCAGGTGCGCTACCGGACTGCGCTATGCTCCGTGAATTCCTTTCTTACAAGGCGATTTTTATTATACATCAATTTTATTTTTTTGTCAATGATTTTTTATTTTTATTTTTTATTTTTTATAAATATATTTCCGATTTAAATGCTCCAAGTTTTAAAATTCTACCTTTTTTTAAATCCAAGCCAATATCTTCTAATACTTTTATAAATTCAGAAATTCTTTTTTTATCATCTACAAACGAGGTAATTATTGTAATTTTTTTATCCTCGCTCTCTTCTAACTGAAAAAAATTTTTTAAAAGTGGTATCTCATCTTTTACTGTTTCGTCCAGATTATATGCCTCAAAGTATACCTTTTCACGTATTTCTACACTTTCTAATGCTAAAAATATATCTTCTTTGTAGTTTGAATTTAATATTTTTATAAATAAAACATACATAAAATTATTTTACTAATAAATTTATTAGTAAAATTTCACCACCTTTCATGTTTATTTTTAAAAATTACTAAAAATTTCTTTGATTTGATCATAAGAATTTTCATTGAAAAGAATTTCTCTTTTTTCATTGTTTTTCACTAATAACATAATTCGAGATACTATTTTTAAATATTCTTGTTGCTTATTCTCCGGGCCACCTATTAAAAAAACTGCTTTTACAGGTTTTCTATCTATCGCATCCCAATCTAACCCACTTTTAGTTAATCCTAATATTATAAAAAAGTTATCTATACTTTTCAATTTCGCATGTGGAATTGCAACACCTAATCCTATACCTGTGCTTACAATTTCTTCTCTTTCTAGTATCGCCTCAAGAAATTCTTCTTTAGACTTAATTTTACCTAAGTCTAAAGCTTTATCTATCATAATATTTATTGTATCTTCCATCTCCGTCGTTTCTAATAAAACTACACTTTTTTCCGATATAATACTCTCTAAAGTCATTTTTCTCCTTTCAAACCACTTTATATTATGAACAAATAACTGTTTTTATATAATTATATATTTCATACTCCTCTACTGTAACTAAAAGTTTGTCTCCAGCTAATAATTCTGTTTCACCATTAGGAGAAATATAATTTCCATCTCTCTCTATACGTATAATTAGTGATTGTTTTGGAAAACCTATATCTTTTATTTTTTTATTTAGAATTTTTGAATTATAAGAAATATCTATCTCCAAAATTTCATTTACAAAATTATCATCTAACGCAAGTGGATGTGATGATAAATCATTCGTATCAACTTCAACTAAATCTAATTTTTGAGCAATGAAATTTAATGTTGTCCCCTGTATTAATACAGTTAGTGTTGCCATGAAAAATACAAGATTAAATATTTCTTGGGCTACACTTACACCTTTAATTAAAGGATACATTGCAAAAACTATTGACGCTGCTCCTCTTAGACCTACCCACGATAAAAGAGTTTTTTCTTTAATTCCAAATCTTTTAAAGAATGACATAATTATAAATACAGTAAGTGGTCTTGCAATTAACATTAAGCATATAGAAAGTAGTATCCCTGTATAAGATAAAGATATTAAATCTTTTGGAATAACCATTAATCCCATTGTTAAAAACACAACTAACTGCATTAACCATGAAACTCCATCAAAAAATTTTAGTACATTTCTTTTAAATTTAAAGTCTGCATTTCCTAAAATAAGTGCAGATATGTAAATTGCTAAAAATCCATTTCCATTTGAAAATGAGGTAATAGAAAAACACATAAAAGCAAGTGCAAGACCTAAAACAGGATATAATCCTATTATATTTAATTTAATGTTATTAAAAACAATTATCATAAATTTCCCAAAAAAATATCCTAA
>JAAYPW010000124.1 GCA_012519615.1 Fusobacteriota bacterium | reverse complement strand
GCGGGTTCTTTATGAAAGAAACTTTAGAAAAAACTGTAGATAAAAATATACTAGCTACAAATATAGCAAAAAATTATATTAATTCTGAAAAAACTTTTTTAAGTACTCATGCTAAACAATTTTCTAATAATAGATTTTTATATTTAGCGGTAAAAAAAAAGCAATATTTAAATATATTATTTAATACAAATATGATTGATCTAAAGATGATTCCTATTGACAAGTATTATTATCAGAAACTAGGAAGTGAAATGAGAAGAGATGCTTTTGGTATCGATGGTGGAAATTTAAGAAAGGATATCGAAATATTTGATAATAATTTAAATATCTTAGTGGATACATCATATAATAAAAAATATAAATATCTAATTGAATACTCTAAAAAACAGTATTTAAACGATGCTTTAGGTATAAAAAATAAATTTAGTCAAATGTCCTCTAATAATTTTGAGATTATAGAAGAGGAGTATGGGGATGTATATCTTAAGGGAGTTTCATCTCTATTTATGGACGACGTAAAAAATTATGGAGTTATTATTGTTAAGGAAAAAATAGATCTTGCTTTTTTAGATAATTTAAAAAAGTTAACAGCAAGAGAAATAATTGTACTAAAAGACGATAAAATTCGTTTTTCTACACTAAATAAAGGAGTAATGAGTTATAAAACTATTGACAAACAAAATAATTTAAACTATGATTTATTAAAAATAGGGGAGCAGAAAATGATAGTAAATTATTTTACTTTAAGTGATTATAATAATAATCCAATAGTAACAATTGGTATTTGTGATAATTATAAAGGGGTAGAAAGTTTGTATAAAGATAGTATTAAAAAATTTGTACCATATCAGATAATTTTTTCAGTTGTATTATTAGTCTTTTTATATTTTACACTAAAAATAATATTTAGACCGCTCGATAAAATTATAAAAGGTATTGATAAAATTAAAAAAGGGGATTACGAAAGTAAACTAAATGTAAAAACAGTTACTGAGTTAAAAATATTAACAGAGAGTATAAATGAGATGAGTAGTATTGTAAATGAAAGAGAAAAGAAATTTATAAAATTAAATAAAGAAATTGAAGATACAAATAAAGAAATTTTAATTACATTAAGTAAAGCAAGCGAGAAAAGGTCATTAGAAACGAGCAATCATATTAAGAGGGTTTCTGAATATGTAGGTATATTAGCAGAAAAAATAGGGATGAATAGTGATGAGATCTCTTTATTAAAAGAAGGAGCAATGCTTCACGATATTGGTAAAATTGGGATACCGGATTATATATTAAATAAACCAGAGGATTTAACAAAAGAGGAATTTGAAATAATGAAAAAGCACACTATTATTGGAAATGATATTTTTAAAAAATCGAGTAGAAATCTTCTGGAAATTGCAGCTCTGATATCATTACAACATCATGAAAAATGGGATGGTAGTGGATATCCAAAAGGGTTAAAAGGGGAAGATATACATATATATGGGAGAATAACCGCTTTAGCGGATGTTTTTGATGCTTTAAATTCAGACCGTGTTTATAAGGAAAAATGGGATTTAAGTGATATTTTAAAGTATATTAAATCTGAAAGTGGAAAACATTTTGACCCAAAACTTGTAGAAATATTCTTTAAAAATATTGATGAATTTATACATGTACTTAGTGAATATAAAGATTAAATAAAAAAAGTATATAATTTTAATTATATACTTTTTTTATTTATATTAAGTAAGTATGTTAAATTGTTGACTATTTGGTAAAATAATTTTTTCAGCGATTACCTTAGCGGAATCAAGTTTATATAGCTGAGTTTCTTGAATTTTTTTAGAAAGTTTTTCTATATTATTTTTTTCTAAAAAATCTACATAATAATTTTCTTCTAGATTTTTATTCGAAACTTCATTTGAATCTAAATCTAACTTAGTAGATAAATTATTATTAATATTATTATTTGATAATGTAAAGCTATTTAAATTGTAATTATTAATAATATTTAAATATGTACCCGTCATTGGAATCACCTTCTATAAATTTAGTTCTAATCTAATTATCGTAATATTTTAGAAAAACTTTAATAATATTTTAAGATTATAACATTGGAATATTATTATATTATTTTTCAAATATAATTAGCCTTTTATCAATAAATACATTTTTATAATTATATTGTTCTTTAATCCAATATAATGTTTTATCTTGATAGAAAAAAACATGAGTTAAATCTTCCTTGTAATACCAGCTGGAAAAATTAGTACTTTCTTTATAAATATCAGTCATACAGTATAGTCTCCCATCTTCACATAATAAACTATATAGAAGATTAAATTCAGTTGCAGGATTAAAGAAATGTTCCATTACCTCGCAGCAAATTATATAATTATATTTTAAATTTAAAAAAGCACTGTTTTTATTAAAAAAAGGATCATATAAATTAATATTATAGCCATATTCTTTTAAAACAGCAGAAGTTGCAGAATTTTTCCCTGATCCAAAATCTAATCCAATTTGTTTTGTATTTTGTTTCATAAGAATATTATCTGTTATCGGAGAGACAAATTTACGATATCCATTATCAGAAACATCATTATTATGCTTTTCATATCGACTTTTTTCTTCTAATGGAGATAGATGATTAGATTTATCTAAATATATTCCATAACAATTTTCACATTTATAGTAATTTAAACTATTTTTAATAAAAAAAAGCTTTGAGTTTTGTCCGCATAACGGACATTTGGAACGGTTCATTAACATACTCCTTATAATTTTATATTAATTATATCAAAAAAAAATAATGTAGTCAATAATTAAATAAATTATAATTAAAAAATTGATTTTTTATTTTTTATATGGTAAAATTATAGGTAAATAATGAAATATAAAATATATAAATTAAAAAGGAGAATAAATATGGCAGAAATTGTATTTAATATAGAAAAAAAATTAGGAACACTTAGTGAAAATAAAAAAGGTTGGGCAAAAGAAGTAAACTGTGTATCGTGGAATAATAGAAAAGCCAAATTAGATATTAGAGAATGGGATGAAAATCATGAAAAAATGGGAAAAGGTATAACATTTTCTAGAGAAGAGATTATAAAATTAAAAGAAATTTTAAATGAAATTGATATTGAAAATATAGATATTGGATAATAATATATTCTTTCTAAGATATTTTTTAATATAATTTTATAAAAAAATTTGACACTATAAATTAATATAAAATTATAATGGAGGTGTATTGGAAATGACTCAAGATGATAAATTTATAGAGGTATTATCAGAAATTGTAAAAAAACTTATGATTCAACCAGATGAAGCTGATATATATGAAGTTGAGAAAAAAATTGTTGAAAGTCTTATAGAAAAAGGTTATGAAATTAACGAAATATCTAATATACTAGAAAATATTTTTAAAGTAGTAAACGTAGAGTATGAAAAGGATATAAAAATGAGAGTATTACATCCAGTAGAAATAGAGAATTTACAGGAAGATGCAAAACATTTTTTATTTAAATTAAAAAAAGATAAATTAATATCATCTAAAGAATTTGAGACAATATTAAATGAATTGATTTTAAAAGCACATGAAATTACAATTGATGATTTAAAATTAATTTTAAACAAAAAAGAAGTTCTAAAAAGTAAATTTTTAAATTAGAATCATCTTTGTAAATTAGTGATTATATATTGAATTAAGAGGTGTTATTGTGACAAAAAAATTAGTAATAGTAGAATCACCAGCAAAAGCAAATACAATTAAGAAAATATTAGGTAAAAATTATGAAATATTAGCGTCTTACGGACATGTAAGAGATTTGCCTAAAAGTAAAATAGGTGTAGATATAGAAAATAATTTTGAACCCCATTATATTACTATAAAAGGTAAGGGAGATGTAATAAAAAAGATAAAACAAGCAGCAAAAAAAGCTGATAAAATATACCTTGCATCAGATAAAGATAGAGAAGGGGAAGCGATTGCTTGGCATATAAATAATATTTTAGGAATAAAAGATGAAAAAGTGAGAATAGAGTTTAACGAGATAACTGAATCAGCAATAAAAGATGCAGTGAAAAATCCCCAACCAATTGATTTAAATAAAGTGCATTCTCAGCAAGCAAGAAGAATTTTAGATAGACTTGTTGGTTATAAAATTAGTCCGTTGCTATGGACTCTTGTGAACTCAAATACGAGTGCAGGTCGCGTACAATCTGTTGCACTTAAATTAATATGTGATTTAGAAAACGAAATTCAAAAATTTATATCTGAAAAATTTTGGGAGGTAAAAGGTGAATTTATTAAGGATTCATTATTTCCACTATATAAAATTAAAAATGATAAAATAACAAGGATAATGGATAAAAAAATAATAGATAAACTTGTAAAAGATGTAGATAAAAAAGAATTTGATGTTATATCAACAAAAATTAGTGAGAGAACAAAAAAACCACCATTACCTTTAAAAACAAGTACTTTACAGCAACTAGCATCATCTTATCTTGGTTATGGTGCCGCTAAAACTATGAAAGTAGCTCAAGAACTTTATGAAGGAATAGATTTAGATAAAAATTCAATAGGTTTAATCACATATATGAGAACAGATTCACTTAGAATTGCCGATGAAGCTAAGAAAGAAGCACAAAAATATATCAAAAATATGTTTGGAGAAAAATATGTAGGTGATTATAAGGAACCAAAATCAAAAGGTAAAATACAAGATGCCCATGAAGCAATTAGACCTACAAATATTATGATTATGCCAGAAAGTATTAAGGGAAAAGTGAAATTAGATCAATATAAACTATATAAACTAATATGGGATAGATTTATGATATCACAATTTTCAAATATGGAATACCAGCAATTTGAGATCATACTAGAACATGGTGAATATCAATTCAGGGGAGCTATAAATAAAATAATATTTGATGGATATTATAAACTTTTTAAAGATGAGGATGAGATTGTAACAGCAGATTTTCCTAATATAAATGAAGGTGATAAGTATAAACTTAACAAACTTGATATTGTAGAGGGGGAGACAAAACCACCAGCTAGATTAACAGAGTCTTCACTTGTGAAAAAATTGGAATCTGAAGGAATTGGAAGACCTTCAACATATGCGTCAATTATAGAAACTTTAAAAAAAAGAGAATATGTTAGAATAGAGAAAAAGAGTTTTGTCCCAACAGAGCTTGGATTTGAAGTTATAACGCAATTAGTAGAACATTTTCCAAATATAATGAACATTAAATTTACAGCAAAAATGGAAGAAGACTTAGATAAAATTGAAGATGGGGATTTAGAATGGAAAAAAGTATTAGAACAATTTTATGGAGATCTTAGTAAATACTTAGTAAAACTTGAAAAAGAGGTAGAAAAAATATCTAGTAAGACAATTTACTCTGATATTCTATGCGAAAAATGCAATAAACCTATGATTTTAAAATCGGGTAGATATGGGAAGTACTTAGAATGTGAAAATTACGAAGAATGTCAGGAAAGAATATCTGTGAAAGGGATAAATATTCCAGCAGAAGAGATGTATAATGGGAAGATTAATTTAAAAGAAAAAATGAATACGCTAAAAAACAGCAGTCTAAAAAAATTAACAGATGTAAAATGTGAAAAATGTAAGGGCAAAATGTATTTGAAGTCAGGTAGATTTGGACTATATTTAGAATGTGAAAACTATAAAGAGTGTCAAGAAAGAAAGCCTCTTCCTAAATTACTTTTGAAAAAAATTGATTTAGAAAATGAAATTATAAATATTAATGATGAGATAGAGCAGATAAAAAGGACAGAAGAGGAAATTTTAAATAGAGAAGGAAATTGTGAAAAATGCGGGAATCCATTTGTTCTAAAAAATGGTAGATACGGTCAATTTCTAGCATGTTCTGGTTATCCAAAGTGTAAAAATATAAAAAAACTTACTAAAAAATAGTCTTTATTTTAAATAGTACAAGGAGTATAATATATGAAAAAAATTTTTTTATTGATATTTTTATTAATTGGAATGACATTATTTATTAGTTGTAGAAAAAAGAATATAGATAAAATAGTAATAAAAATAGATAATAGTTATATTAAAGAGGATTTAAAAGATATTAGTCATAAAACAATTGGAGAAAATGTTGAAATAAATTGGGCAACAGAAAATATACAATATATTGATTATATAGAATTATCAGAAATAACAAATACTGAAAAAATATCAATAAAAAAATATCAACCAATATTAAACCATAATTATAATTATAAAACAAATATTAGTGTAGGTAATCCTAAAAAATATACTATAAATGTAGTATATAAAAATGGAGAAAAAGGAAAAATACATGAATTATATATTGAAACAAAAGAAAAAAATATTATTATAGATAAATTTGACGACGAAATAGTACATATATATTTACCTGAAAACTATAATAAATCTGACTCAAAGATTATATATATTCTTGGTTCAAGTAATGTTTTTATTGGAAGTGATGATGAAAATTGGAATATATCTAGTTTGTTAAAAAGTATAAATAATGAATATAAAGATAATATTATAATAGTATCAATTATAAAAAGTGATGATAATAGTTACTATGAAAATATTATCCCGTATCATGACCAAATTATAGAAAATAAATATAATATAAAAAGAACTAATTCAATAAATTATAGCTATAAACTGACTAAAAAAATAATTCCACAATTAGAAAGCAAATATTTTGGTTACTTAAAAGAAAAAAAAGACAGAATGCTTATAGGATATAAAGAAGCAGGATTATTTTCTATGTGGTATGAGATTAAAAATAATGAGTTTGAAAATATTACACTAATTGCTCCAGTTTTATGGCCAAGTAGAAATAAAATAATATATGAACCATTTTCAAACAGTAGTTCTATATGGATTGATGCCGATATAAATAATTGGAATTATAATGACGAGTTAAAATTAGTTGAAAAACTTAAGAAATCAAATTATAAATATTGTAATAATTTATATTACACAGAATCATCAACTAATATAGTAGGCGAAAGATTGATTAATCCAATAAATAAATTTATTAATGGCAAAAGTAGCAAGATTATTGATTTAGAAGCTAATTTAGAGATAATAAACATTAAAGAACATAATAAAGTCCAATTTAGATTAAATGTATTTGCAATTGATTCGGATAATACTAAATATATTGTAAATAATGATGTAAACTATTATATATATAATACAAATGCAATAAATATTGATAATAATGGTAATTTAAATTTTACTAAAGAGGAAAATTCCATTATCAATATTAAATATGAAAATATGTCAAGAAAACTGAATATAAATTATGATTTAATAAATAAATATATTGAAACAATAAAATAAGAAAGAAAAATATATTTTAGAAACTAAGTTGCTTTATGTAGCTTGGTTTCTCTTTTTTTTTGTATATAATATACTTTTTTATAGATGTAATGAACGAATTTCGGAAAGAAGGTGAGAAATATCGGATGGAGATATATTTTGATAAAATTATAATATGTTTGATTATTTTATTTATATATGCGATTGAAAATATAGTATTTTTTAAAAAAAATAAATATAGAAAAATAAAAAATATTGTAGTAAATATTCCAGAATTTAATAATAATAATAATAAAATAAAAAATATAATAACCAAAACTATCTTAAATTTTTACAAAATATTAATATTAAAATCAATATTAATTGGATTTTTACTAGTACTCGAAACAATTCTATTAAAAACTATTTACTATAAACCAGTATTGGCACTAATAATTATTTTTTTTCTGTATAAAATGTTAAAACCATTAAAAAATAAAAAATATAATAGTGGAAATTACACGTTATTTTTTCTAATTGTTCCTTATTTTATTTTTTTAGTTTTTGGATATAATTCAAGGCAATATATCATATATTTTATTGTACTAATTTTAGAATTAATTTTGTTTTTTATTTATATTTATAAATTTAATATAATAAAGAAAATAAGAACTCAAAAAATTAATCCGGTAAAAATATTTGATGAATTTTATGAGAATATAAGTAATATTACATTTTTTTATATAAAAGATGGAAATCAAGGAGAGATTGATTATCCTGAAAGAATTGACACAGTATTTTTAGTAATTGAGGGAGTTGCACTTATAGAAACAGGTGGAAAGAAATTTAAAGTATCAGAAAATGAAGCAGTTTGTATTATAGACGAAGAGGTAAGGGTTATAAAAAGTATAGGAGCAGTAAATTTACAAATTTTAGAGTTAGAGCTTAAATTAAAGGATGTGTAAAATAATCTTACTATAGAGTAAATTATAATTATAATATGTAGTTGTTACTATGAATATCTATAGATATAAATCTTATTATGCATTTTCTATTTGTAAGAGTTTATTTAAAAAATCATAAATATTTATTATAATGGAAAATATAGTGCTAATTAATATTAAAAAAGATTGCTATTTAAAAATACAAATGTAATTATATGTATATTAAAATTGAAATTATTAAGAAAATTTAAAGTAATATTGGGTAAATATTAGATTAAAAAAAATTTTATATTTAATATTTGGTTATAATCTTGTAATTTTTAAATAAATTTACGATTAAATGGATAAATATTAATATAGTTTTATTGGGCATATTGTATATGCCTTTTTTTATTTATAATAAAAATATTTTATAATAATTATGTATTAAATTGTTATTTGAAAATATTTAGTTTTATATGAATATTATAGAACATATTAAAATAAAAAAGGATTTTATATATTTTTATAGTATAATATATTATGAAATAATATCCTAAAGGGGGTTATAATAGTGAAAAAATTTAAAAAATTTTATATGTTTTTTTCTCTAACTGTATTATTTTTATTTTTCATGACATCATTTATAACATTATCAATCATAGAATATATTGATTACAAGAAAATTTCTGAGGATAAAAGTGCATATTTATTAGAAAAAAAAGAGAATGAGATAAAAAATAAAATTTTAGAATATAACCGATATATTATTTATGAAAAAACTTATTTAGAAGAAAATTTAAGAGAAAATCTAAAAAAAAATGTAAATATTGTTAAACAAACTATTATAGAATTAGATAAGGATAGAAATTCCAATGAAAAAGAGTTTTTAAATAAAATTAAAAGCTTTATTAATATTTTAAGATATGATAAAAAACAAAATAATTTTTTTATATTAAAAAAAGATGGTACACTTTTAATTAATCCAAGAAATGTGAAATTAGAGGGAGAGAATTTATTTGATATTATAAATGTTGAAAATAGAAAATTAATTAAAGAGATAATTTTATTTTCAGAAAATAATGACGAGGGTTATGTTGAACACATGTTAGGTGATGGTATTAGCAAAAATATAGTGTATTATACTACTTTAAAAAATAAAAACTGGATTTTAGGCACATCTGAAAGTATTACTAGTTTTGAAAAAAAACTAAAAGAGAATATAATCTATAAGATTTCAAAATTAGCTGAAGAGCAAAACGATGATATTTTTATATCTGACTGGGATGGAAATACATTGTTAGGTCCCGGTAAAGGACAAAATATGTATAATGTAGAGGATAAAAACGGTATAAAAGTAGTCCAAGAACTTATAAAAATTGCAAAATTAGGTGGGGGATTTGTAAAATATAATATGCCAAAGGTTACAAACCAAAATGAGAAAAATAAACTTAGTTATGTATATCCGATTTTAGATTGGAACTTGTATATTGGAATTGGAGAATATATTGATTATATAGATCATGATATTCAAAATGCAAAAAAAATTGTATTAAATGTTTATATAAAAAAGAATCTGATATTTTTTATTATATTTGTTACAATATTTTTATTAAGTGTAGTTATATATTTTTTATTTTCAGTAAAAATTGTAAGACAAATTGAAATTTTTAAAGATAATTTTCAAAAAAATCAAAATGAAAATATTTTAATAGATGAACAAAAAATGGTATATGAAGAATTTTATGAATTAGCAAAAAGCATGAATAGTATGATTTTATCAAAGAAAGAATTTGAAGAAAAAAATAAAAAAATAAATTTAGAATTAACTTTAGCAAAAGAATTTGCTGAAAGAGCAAATGCCTCTAAAAATCTTTTTTTAGCAAATATGAGTCACGAAATAAGAACACCTCTAAATGGGATTTTTGGAATGATCGATTTAATTAAATTAGAAACTCTTAGTAAAGAAGTTGAAGAGTATGTAGACACCATTGAGTATTCTTCGAATTTATTACATAAAATAATAAATGATATTTTTGATTTATCTAAATTAGAACAGGGAAAAATAGAATTAGAATATAACGAGATCGAACTTGAGAGTTATATAAAAAAAATAATTGATTTATTTATTGTAAATGCACATAAAAAAAACATAGAGATTATATATTATATAGAATCGGATGTTCCACCGTTTATAATAGTTGATAGCGGTAAATTAAATCAGATTATTACTAATCTACTAGGGAATTCACTTAAATTTACAGATACAGGATATATTTATTTAGAGATAAAAACAGAATATATATTAAATAATAAAGCAAATCTAGTGGTAAACGTAATAGATACAGGAGTGGGAATTAGTTCCGAGAATGAGGAGGTGTTATTTAAACCATTTATGCAAGGTGATATTAGTTATTCAAAAAAATATCAAGGTGCAGGTCTAGGATTAGCAATTTCAAAAAAATTTATTAATCTAATGGGAGGAGAAATTAATCATAATAAACAAGAAATTGGGTCAAAATTTTATTTTAATATACCAGTAGAAATTTCAGAAAAATATATATTAAATAATCAGAAAAATAATCTCATTTTAAATGGGAGGAAAATACTTATGATTGATGATAACGTGATTAATTGTAAAATAGTAGATAAAATGCTTACACCAGAAGGTGTAAATTTAGATTTTTCAGAAAATGGCATGAGTGGAATAGAAAAAGTTCGAAATAATAAATACGATTTAATACTTTTGGATATGCATATGCCTAATATGAATGGAATAGAAACTATGGAAAGAATAAAAGAATATATTAATCCCGAGGTTACATCAGTAATTTTATTTACTTCTGTTGATGTTAAGTATAATTTAAACGAAATTAATAATATGGGTATATCCGGATATATGACAAAACCAATAAAAAGAAAGGATTTAATTTCTAAAATAAAACACTATTGTAAATTTAATTCAAAAGAAATAACAATTAATTCCAAAATTTTATTTATAGATGATAATGAAATAAACTTAAAATCGGGTAAACTATTACTAGAAAATGCTGGGTATGAAGTTTTCACTGGTCGAGACGGATACGAATGTTTGGAAATTATGAAAACAGAAAAAATTGATTTACTTATAATAGACGTACAAATGCCAACTCTAAATGGATATGAAACAATAAAAATTATAAGAAAAGAGGAGAAAGAGAAAAATAAAAAAGAGTTATCAATTATTGCAGTAAGCGGATATGACTCTGATATAGATAGGAAAAGATTGCTTGAAGTTGGTGCAAATGAATATATTTCAAAACCATTAAAAAAACAAATATTATACGAAAAAGTAGAATATTTTTTAAATAGAACCTAGAATTTTAATAATAAATTGATACACATATATATAATAGAATAGTATTAAATGTTTTCATCAAAGATATTTATATCGAAAAATATTTTTTTGAAATAAATTTGCTTATCAATAAATCGTACAGTGATTAAAATTTAACCAAAAAAATAAAATAAAACAGGAGGTTGTGTAATGAAAAACATTAAAAAGTTTTTATTGTTAACTACATTAATAGTAGCTCTATTTGCTTCTTGTCAAAGTGACAATAAGGACGAATTTAATAGTGTGTATGTAAACAAGGACAAAAAATTAGTTGCAAAAGAGGCTATCTTAGGGGTAGAGTTTGAAATTAAGGGTGAATATGAGAATATTGATATTAATTCTGACTATCTGTATATTAGTAATGTTAATAATGGAAATACTACAGTTGCAATTGCAAAAAAAGGGGAAGATATTAATATAGGCGATGTAATATTAGACCTAAGTTTTGCAACGAATGCAGAGATAGTTTTAAAAGATGTAATAACAGAGTCTAAAATGGAAAAAGCAGTGTTAAACAGTGGTAAATTTAAAAGAGCAGGTGAAACATTACTTGGTGACTTTAATAATGATGAGAAAATAGATATATTTGATTTTAATATATTTAAAGAAAATTATAATAAAACAGGTACAAATATATGTGATATTGCACCAGCAACAAAAGGGACGGGTAATTGGGCAAGTTTATACGCATTTAGCACACCGGATGCAATTGTGAACGCCAGTGACTTAGCAGTATTAGCAAATAACTACGGTAAAACAAAACCAGAAGCGGTTCTATTACAAGGGATAACTGTAACTGGGTCATCAACAGCATTTGTAGGCGATACTATAAATATAACAGTAAATGCTAGCTACTCAAATGGAACTTCGAACGCGATAACAAGTGAGGCAACATTTGTATCGTCGGATCCATCAGTGGTAGCAGTAGAAGCAGGTGCATTAAAAGCAAAAGCAAAAGGTAGTGCTATAATTACAGCTACTTATGACGGTAAAACAGCTAGTCACAGTATAACAGTAAATGAAAAAGGTAGCAGTGGTTCAGGGGGAGAAGCATACAATGTTGAAGGATACGCTACAAATCCAAATGGACAAGTTGGTCAAAATAAAACTATTACAGGATTTTCTGATTGGTCTGAAAGTATGAAAATTGCACAAGGAATAGCAGCTGATACACCAAGAAACTGGTTAGGTTACCACGAATATCCAGATCCGGATCTATATGCATTATTTGCTGCATGGGATAGTACAAATCTCTATTTAATGGTAGAGATACCTCATATTGATGAAGTAGATACAATAGATAATGATAAATCATATGCAGGTTCTCAATTTTTACCAATGGGTTGGGCACTAAATACAGGTAAAAGAGCAACAGGAAATGGACTTATGGCAGATGGCTGTAATGTATGGACAAAAGGGAAATTCTTTACATTTGAAGATGGCGTAGATACAATAATAATGCACCATCCTAGATTAAATATAGGGACACCAGGATTTTTCATAACAGATAGTAATGGGTATTTTGGATACGAAGAGGATATATGTCTTAGTTTTAAAGAAACAGGGGTAGTAAGAGATATATATTTTCAACAATCAGTGAGTGCTAATATATGGGCTGCAGTAGGTTCAGATGGAAATTTCGGTGGGAAAACAAGTTCTGATATGTCGACTTATACTTTAAAAGACATAAAATCAGGAGGGACAAAAATGACAGCTTATCAAATTACAGTGCCTTTAGCATCATTAAATATTGATAAATCTTATATTGAAACAACAGGTATATCAGTAGCGGTATTTTCTACATATGGTGAATCAACAATGGATGTATTACCATGGGATCCTTCAATGATAGATAATGCAACAACAGAATATTCAGCAGATTCATCAACATCAGCAGAAAAAGAGGATTATGACAAAATAACAGTACCATTAGCAAGAGTAGGTAAATAATAATATAAATTAATAAATATTAAACCTGTAAGGTAGTTTAAAAGCTATTTTACAGGTTTTTTTATTTGAAATGTAGAAAATTACAATAAAATTTTATAATAGATTAAATTTAGAGTTTAGAATTTAGTTATTAGAGTTTAGTTATTAGCAAAAGATAAAAGATAAAAGAAAAATCATAAAATATAAATCATAAAATATAAATCATATTAAGAAAACAGCTTATTTAATTTAAACAAATTAAATAAGCAACTTGTTCAAAGCATTGAAAAACCTAGTAAAAAATAACAAAAAAATTAAAAAGCTTGACTTTTAATGAATAAATGATATAATGGATAGGAAAAAAGATTTAATGCAATATAATAAAATTATCATAAACGAGGAGGAATTGCGAATGATTATTGACAAACAGGGTTTCAAAGAAAATGTTTTAGGTAAGTTAAAAGAACACACTGGAAAAACTTTTGAAACAGCAAATAAAAGAGATATATTTGATGCTGTATCAAGAGCTGCAATGGATTATTTAATTGATAATTGGATAAGTACAGAGAAAACATATGACAAAAATGATAGTAAACAAGCTTATTATTTATCAGCAGAATTCTTAATGGGAAGAGCATTTAGTAACAATCTTATTAATCTTTTAATAAACGATAACGTTAAAGAAGTAATTACAGAATTAGGTTTTGATTATAATGAAATTGAAAATCAAGAAGCAGATGCTGGATTAGGAAACGGTGGATTAGGGAGATTAGCTGCATGTTTCTTAGATTCGCTTGCTACATTAGAATTACCAGGTCATGGATATGGAATAAGATATAAATATGGGATGTTCCACCAATTAATAAGAGATGGCTATCAACTAGAGATACCAGATAATTGGTTAAAAAATGGGGATCCTTGGTCAATAAAAAAACAAGACGAAGCTGTAACTGTAAAATTTGGTGGACATATTATAATAAAAAAAGATGAAACAGGTAAAAAAGTGTATTTAAGAGGAAATACTGAAAATATAAAAGCTATACCATATGATATGCCAATAGTTGGATACGGAAACAAAACAGTTAATACACTAAGATTATGGGAAGCAGAATCATTAGATGGGGAATTTGATTTACAATTATTTAATGACGAACAATACCTAAGATCAGTAGAGAAAGCTAACCAAGCAGAAGATATCTCAAGAGTACTTTATCCGAATGATAATGGACCTTCAGGAAAAGCTCTTAGATTAAAACAACAATATTTCTTTGTTTCAGCGAGCTTACAAGATATTTTAAATAAATATGTTAAAAAATATGGAGAAAACTATGACTTGTTTGCAGATAAAATTGCAATGCAATTAAATGATACACATCCAGTTGTAGCTATACCAGAATTAATGAGATTATTAATTGACTGGAAAGGGTTATCATGGGAAAAATCATGGGAAATAACTCAAAAAGTATGTGCTTATACAAACCATACAATATTAGCAGAAGCTTTAGAAAAATGGCCGATTGATCTATTTAGTTCATTATTACCACGTGTATATCAAATTATAGAAGAGATAAACAGAAGATTCCTAGAAGAATTAAAAGAAAAATATCCTAATGACTGGGCAAAATATCACAGAATGGGAATAATTGCAGATGGAATGGTTAAAATGGCATGGCTTGCAATTGTAGGGTCTCATTCGGTAAATGGGGTAGCAGCACTACATACAGAAATTCTTAAAAATGAAGAATTAAATGAGTGGTATCAACTATATCCAGAAAAATTTAATAATAAAACTAACGGTGTAACTCAAAGAAGATGGCTTTTAAAATCTAACCCTGCGTTATCAAAAGTTTTAACTGATAGAATAGGTGATAGCTGGATAACAAATTTATCAGATATTAGTAAATTTGGAAATTATAAAGATGATGAAAATACATTAAATGAATTAATGAGAATAAAATATGAAAGTAAAGTAGAATTTGCTAAATATGTAAAAGAACATAACGGAATTGAAATTAATCCAGATTCAATATTTGATGTACAAATAAAAAGATTACATGAATATAAAAGACAACTTTTAAACATACTTCATGTAATGAGCTTATATAATAAATTAAAAGAAAATCCAAATTTAGATATATATCCTAGAACATTCATATTCGGTGCAAAAGCAGCATCAGGATATAGAAGAGCAAAAGATATTATTAAATTAATAACAACTGTAGCAGACAAAGTAAATAATGATGCATCAATTAAAGATAAAATTAAAATAGTATTTTTAGAAAACTATAGAGTATCTTTAGCAGAAAAAATATTCCCTGCATCAGACGTATCAGAACAAATCTCTACTGCTGGTAAAGAAGCATCAGGAACTGGAAACATGAAATTTATGATGAATGGTGCATTAACAATAGGAACGCTTGATGGTGCAAATGTGGAAATTGTAGAGGAAGCTGGAAATGAAAATGCATTTATATTTGGATTAACTTCTGAAGAGGTAACTGAATTAAACAACAATCATTCGTACAATCCATGGGATATCTACAATAGCAATCCAGATGTGAAAAAAGTAATAGATCAATTAATAGATGGTACTTATAATATAGATAGTGTTGAAATTTTTAGAGAAATATATAATTCATTAATGTATGGTGTAGAAGGTAACCCTGCTGACCAATACTATGTATTAAAAGATTTCGCTTCATATGCAAAAGCACAAGAAGATGTAGATAAAGCGTATAGAGATAAAAAAGGATGGGCTAAAAAAGCATTAATTAATATAGCTGCATCAGGTAAGTTCTCAAGTGATAGAACAATTGAACAATATGCAGATGAAATTTGGAATATTAAAAAAACAAAAGTAAATTAATCATAGAAAAGGGGCAATTTAAAAAAAGCCCCTTTTTTTTACAAAAAATCTATATAAAAGGGGTAGAATATGAAAAAAATATTAGAAATATAATTATACTTGTATTTTTAATAATATTATCAGCATGTGGTTCTTCGGGTGGAAACGAATCACTAAAGGTATATTTTGAAAAGCCAAGTAATTGGAGTGATGTATCTATATATTATTATGGTACAAATAGTGGAGAAAGTATTGATTGGGATAGTGCTCCAAAAATGAAAATTTATGAAGGGAAAGAAAATTGGTATTATTATGAATTTAATAGTAATATAAAAAATGCTAAAATAATTTTTAAAGATAGTAATGGAAATCAGATACCAAATCAAGGTATAGATGCGGAAAACATTACTAAAACAGCATGGTTTTTCAGTGATTATAGCTATGTTACTGATGATCCGTTTATTGAAAGTAAGCCAATAATAAATATTAATTCTAGTGGGGGAGAATTTTATAATAATGTAGAAATTAATGTGAAAATTCTAAGTAATAGTGAAATTACAGAGATGTACTATTATATAAATGATGAAAAGTTTACATTAAATAGTATAAATGAGAAAATAATTTATGGAATTAATCTAGATATAGGTGATAAATTTACTTTTAAAGTTGTAGCAATAAATAATATAGGTAAAACTGAATCAGAAAAAATAATTTTTTATAAAGATGAGTATGAGGTTCTTGAAAAGATAGGAGCATTTAACGAATTAAGAATTTATCAAATAATGGTTCCTACATATATAGATGGAATTGTAGGTGGTTATGGTACAGGGTATGGACCTAGTCATCATAATGGAGACTTAGAAGGGGTTATAAATGCATTAGATTATATAGAGGACTTAGGGATGAACGCAATTTGGATGACACCTATTTTTCATTCTAAATCAGGAGAATTAAAAGGTCAATCAACTGGATACTATGCTGATGATTATTATAATGTTGACCCAAAATTTGGATCAAATGAGAAGTTAAAAGAATTAATCACTAAAGCACATAACAAAGGGATATATATTTTTTTAGATGGGGTATTTGGTCATCATGGTAGTAACAAAATTGACGGAGTAAAAGATGGAGCTAAACAATGGTATGGAAGTGAGGTAATTTATCCTGATAGCTTAGCTTATTTTGAGGATGTGGCAGAATATTGGATTAAAGAATATGAGATTGATGGATGGAGATTGGATCAAGCATATCAATTATTTCAAAATAAAAAAATTATTGGAAATATATTCGTAAAAAAGTGGAAAATATATCTAAAGAAAGAAAAAATAGTGGTAAAGAGTGGGGGACACTAGGATATATGGTTGGAGAGATCTGGGATGGTGGAGGAGATATTATAAATAATGAGGGATATAGCCAAAATGGACTTAGATCGTGCTTTGATTTTCCAATGAGATATTCACTTGTACAAGTATTGGCAACACAAGAAAAATTGGGAGAGTCACATGGAATGAATCAACCTGTATCGAAATTAAATAATACATTTAATAGTGTAAATGATAATTATCCCAGCTATGCACAACCTAATATGTTTATGTCAAATCATGATTTAGTTAGATTTGGTGACTTAATTCAACGTGCTAAAAAAAATGAGTACTGGGAAAGACATAAACTTGCTATAAGCTTTCTAACTGCTTATACAGGACCGATTACTCTATATTATGGAGATGAATATGGTGACGAGGTTAAAGGGTTTGTGAATGAGAAAGATCTAGGATATTATGATGACCATGTTTCAAGAACATCTGGTAGAATAAATAATTTTAATGAATTAGAAATAGATTTAATTAATTATACAAAAAATCTTATGAAAATTCGTAAAAATAACAGTGCTTTATGGAATGGTGAAAGAAAAAATATCTATGCAGAAAAATATCTTTATGCAGATTTAAAGATTGATGGGAATAATAAAATTATATATGTAATGAATGTTTCTAATGAAAAATCAGAAAGATTAAATCAAAAGATATCTAATATTTCAATTAATTCTTTAACTGATTTAGAAACAAACGAGGTAATAACTGTGAAAGAGAATACAATAGATATAACAATAGAACCGATGAAAGCGAAATTTTTCTTAATAAATTGATTTTGTGGTTATACTTTTTTATATACTGTGGTTTATAATTTTAAAATAAAATATTTTTAGTAGAAATTTTAATCTCACCTGGTGAAAGCATAGCATTAATAATAGAGATAAACTCATATTTATAGATATCTGAAATGTGAATAGGCATTTCAGATATTTTTTTTTCACGTAATAAAAATTGTCTTTTTGTACCATTTAATAGGTATGTATCTGGTGTAAACCAATCTCCATTTTTGAAAAAAACAACATTTGCATATGAAGTGTCAGTAATATATCCATTTTTTACAATTAAAACATCGTCACAATTTTCTTTTTTATTGTATAAATTAGTTAAATTATCTCTATCTTCATATTTAAATTCATAATTAATTAAATCAGAATTTACAATCTTTAAGTTATGAATTAATTTTGGTTTATATAATTCAAAAGAAATATCAACTATTCCAAATTTTCCATAGAGAATTCTACATTTATATGTATCATTAGAAGATATTTTAGATAAATCGATATAATTTTCTAATAATATATTACTATTTTTATTAAAAAAATGTTTAAGTGTAGAATTAAATCTTCGATTATGAAAATCAATATTATTTAATTTTCTATTTTGTATTTTTATTGTCTCTATGAACTGGTACATATATCTTATCCCCCATCTCTTTATACTCCTTAATTGGATCACTATTATAAGTGATTCCACCTCCACTTTTATAATACAATTTATCATTCTCTTTTTCTATAAAACGGATCATAACAAAACTGTCTAAGTTTTTACCATCGAAATAACCAGCAATTCCAGTATAATAGCCCCTATTATAAATTTCGTTCTCTTTAATAATTTTCATAGATTCTAATTTAGGTGCTCCACAAATAGATGATGCAGGAAGAAGTTTTAATATAATATCGTAGAGATTATCACGATAATTTTTAGGTAATTTTCCTGTTATTTCGGAGCTAACTTGTAGTAAATTTCTATTATTTGTGGAAATATAATCAATATATCTAAATCTATTTACTTTAACATCTTTTGCTACCATAGAGAGGTCATTTCTAACAAGGTCAACAATGGTAATATGTTCTGCTAATTCTTTTTCATCAGATAAAATTATATTTTCTGCATTAGGAATAGATGCGTCTATTGTGCCTTTCATTGGAAACGAATATATAGTATCATTTTTAATTTTAATAAACGTCTCCGGTGAAAATACAACAAATTTATCTTTATAAAGTAATTTATATTTAGCACTTGAATGTGTGAAAATCTCGCTTAGTGAGCGATTAGTATTTATTTCTGTAGGGAACGTAAGATTAATAAGATAGGAATTTCCTTTAAAAAACTCTGACTTAATATTTGAAAATATATTAGAATAAGTACTATAATCAATAGTTTTTTTAAAAAAAACAAAATCATTATTAAAAAACATATTATTATTATTATTATTATTATTAAAACATTCTGTATAATTTGTAACACCATTTACATTAAAAAACACATTATTATTATTATTATTATTATTATTATTATTTAGTTCAATAATTTCTATATTTTTAACATCATAATCAATAATAAAAAAGAATGGTGTGCTATTTTTTACAAGAAAATTAAATTTATTTTTCATAATGAACCTCTCTTTATATAATATATTATGAAATATTATATCATAATTGCAAAATAATTTAAATAGAAAATTATAAATAATAATGATAAAAATATCAATAAAATAGAGTTTTAAAATAAATATTATTAAAATATAAAAAAAAAAAATTTAATATTACTATTGATTTTTTTTTAAAAATGAGGTAAACTTATCATAGAGTGGTAAAAAGTGGGATAAAGTGGTAAGATAAATTAAAAAGAGAGTGATTATTATGTTTATGGGAGAATTTAATCATAATGTAGATGAGAAAGGTAGATTAATGTTACCTTCTAAATTTAGAGATGGATTAATTAATAATGAATATGTAATCACACGTGGTTTAGATAACTGTCTATTTCTATTTCCAATAGAAGAATGGAAAGAATTTGAAGAAAAAATGAAAAAATTATCACTTACAAAAAAAGATGCAAGAGCTTTCATAAGATTTTTATTTTCTGGTGCAACAAACGATATTCTAGATAAACAAGGTAGGATTAAGTTAAGTGATACTTTAAAGAAATATGCAAATATTGAAAAAGAAGTTGTTGTAACAGGAGCATTTAATAGGATTGAGATTTGGAGTAAGGAAAATTGGGAAGACTATATTAGTAAAGCTGAAGATACATTTGAAGATATAGCTGAAAATTTAATGGATTTATAATTTTGAAAGGAAGTTTTGAATGCAGAATAATTATCATTTACCGGTACTTTACAATGAAGTTTTAGATAATATAGTACAAAATAAAAGTGGAATATACGTTGATTGTACACTTGGCGGTGGTGGGCATAGTGAAGGGATTTTAAAGACATTAAATAGTGATGGTACACTTATTGCCATTGATCAAGATGATGATGCAATTAATTTTGCAAAAGAGCGGTTAAAAAAATATAGTGAGAACCTTAAGGTATTTAAAGAAAATTTTGTAAATCTAGATATTGTGTTATACATGGCTGGTTTCGATAAGGTAGACGGTATTTTAATGGATATTGGTGTGTCATCAAAGCAATTGGATAATGCAGAAAGAGGATTTTCATATAGATTTGATGCAAAACTGGATATGAGAATGGATCAAACTCAAAGTTTAAGTGCGTATGAAGTTGTAAATGAATATTCTGAAGAGGAACTTACTAAAATTATATTTTTATATGGCGAGGACAGATTTGCAAAAAAAATCGCACACGAGATTGTAAAAAGACGAACTCTAAAAAAAATAGAAACAACTTTTGAACTTGTTGAAGCAATAGTAGCTGCTAAAAAAGTAAAATCTTTAAAGCATCCTGCAAAACAAACATTTCAAGCAATTAGAATAGAAGTAAATAGGGAGTTAGAAATTTTAGAAAAAACTATTGATAAAGCAGTTGATTTTTTAAATGTCAAAGGTAGACTGGGGATAATAACATTTCATTCTCTAGAAGATAGAATTGTTAAAAATAAATTTAGAGAGTTGGAAAGAAGTTGTGTCTGCCCTAGTGATATACCAATTTGTATATGTAATACAAAACCAAAAGTAAAAATTATTACAAAAAAACCAATAATACCGAATACAAATGAAGTAAATGTCAATAATAGGGCTCATTCGTCTAAATTAAGAATCATAGAAAGGGTGTGAAACAATGGGAAACTTAGCTTATAGAGCAGAAGAAAAATATGATGAAAAATATACACAACATGATATGCTAGATGTAAAAATAAATACAAATTCAGATGAAAAAGTAATTAGAGGCATTCAACTAGAGGAAAGGAACAATAAAAATAAAATAAAAAAAACCTACAATAAAATATTGATATATGCAGCTATATTTATTTTAGCATCTGTACTTTATATTAATTTAAAAGTATGTGAAATAAAATCTTCAATAAGAATATCTAAAATGAAAACAGAAAAAAAAGAATTAATTCAAAAAACAAACTTATTAAAATTAAATTATGATAAAAATATAAATCTAAATAAAATTGAGGAACAAGCAAAACAACAGTTTAATATGTCGATTATCGAACAAATTAATTATATTTCTGTTAAATAATAATGATATTAAAATATGGTGAGTTGAAATTACATAAAAATGTATTTTTAATTCATCTTATTTTTTTTAATAAATCTTTATATAAAATAAAATATATATTGTAATATTATTTGCTTAAATATAAATATAATTTTTATAAAACAAAAATAATGATTAAAAGATAAAAAAATATTAAGGGAAAATAAAACAATTTACCTATCTCTTAAGTAGTACATAATAATATCACAAAAAGTTCTAATAATTTTATAAATTCATTTTATAGAATAAAATCATTATAAAAATATGTATAATTTTTGATTTTCAAAAATTCCAAGATAAGATAGAACTCCGATTTTCAGTAGATTATTTTATATCAAATTTTTAAAATTAAAATTTAACTTAAATATGTAAAAATTATTCTTAAGTTTAATTTTTTTATAGATAATTTAAATTAATAATATAATTTGTATTAGACAATAAAGAAATAATTATTTATTTTTTAAATTTACATCTCATAGTTTTATTGTAGAGGTGTTTGGTGAGAAGTTCATGTTTATATATTATATTTGAAAAAAATATCTTCCTATTTTTGAATTGATATTAATATAAAAATAATTTATTTTATATTAAATTACAATAGTTAGTAAATTTTTCTTGAATTTTTTCTAAATCTGTAGTATAATTTTATGTAAAATACTTATAAAATGGACTTTTAAATTAAATTTATCATATAAGAAGGGAAAAAAGTGAAAAAAATTGATATATTTTGTGAAATAATAGATAACTTTGGAGATATTGGAGTTGTATATAGATTAGCAAAGGATTTAATTACAAAAAATTACACTGTTAGAATTCTTATAAATGGCTTTAACGAATTATCAATGATAAATAAAAAAATTGATAATAGTAAAAATATTCAGATCATAGAAAAAATTACATATATTAATATGGATAAATTGTCAATAGATGAAATAAGAAATATTGAAACTTCTGATATTATAATTGAAGCATTTGCAACTTATCCTAATGAAAATTATATGAATAATATAAAAAATAAAAAGACTTTAGTTTTAAACTTGGAATACTTATCAGCAGAAAGATGGGTAGAGGATTATCATTTAGTAGAGTCTCTTACGGGAACAGAAAATATTAAAAAATATTTTTTTATGCAAGGTTTCACTAATAAAACTGGCGGAATTGTCTTAGGATATGAATTTCTTAGTAAAAAAAATGATAATAGTATTAGTCAAAAAAGAGATGAACTAGTAAAAAAATCAATAAATATTACTCAAGAAATAAATTTTAATAACAAAAAAATCATATCAATATTTACATATGAGTATAATTTTAGTAGTTTAATTATGTCTCTTAATAATATAAAACAAAATTTTATATTATTATTATTTGGAGAAAAAACAAAAAAAAGCTTTGAAATAAATTTAGCTATTCATGAAAGAGTAGATTATTTTATGGATAAAAATATTGAGTATATATTTTTACCATTTTATGACCAAAATGATTTTGATATATTTATGTTAACAAGTAATTTAAATATTGTAAGAGGCGAGGAATCTTTTATACGAGCACTTTTAAGTGAGAAACCGTTTATATGGCACTCTTATTTACAAGAAAAAAATTTACATATGGAGAAGGTAGATGCTTTTTTAGAGTTTTATAAAGATTATTTTAAAAATGATGATGAATATAAAATTGTTTTAGAAATTTTTCATGAATTTAATAATAGATTGGAGAATAAATATAATATTAATACAAAATATGATGTATTTTTTAAATATCTAAGTTTATTATTTGAAAAAAATACAATATATCCAAATATAAATAAATATTTATTGGAAAATTGTGATTTAGCAGATAATTTAGATAAATTTATAAATAAACAGATAAATTTAATATAATAAATAGGAGGTTTTTTTAAAATGAGAATAGCACAAGAATTTAAAGCAGGTAGTACTATAAAAATAGGGAATGATGTATTACTTGTATTAAAATCAGAATTTTCTAAATCAGGAAGAAATGCAGCAGTTGTAAAATTTAAATTTAAAAATTTAATTACTGGTCAAATTTCAGAAACTGTAATGAAAGCTGCTGACAAAATAGACGAGGTAAGATTAGATAGAAGAGTTATGCAATATTTATATAATGATGGTGAACAATATCATTTTATGGATCAAGAAAACTATGAACAAATAGGATTGACAGATAATGATCTGGGAGATTCTGTTAATTTCTTAAAAGAGGAAATGAATATAGATGTATTATTATATGAAGGAAGACCAGTTGGGGTAGAATTACCAAATCATGTAGATAGAGAAGTAACATATACTGAACCAGGACTTAGAGGAGATACTACAGGAAACGTGACAAAACCTGCTACAATTGAAGGTGGATATGAATTACAAGTTCCTATTTTCATTAATATAGGTGAATCTATAAAAATAGATACAAGAACAGGACTTTATTTAGAAAGAACAAAATAAGATTATGAAAATTAGCTATTATATAGCTAATTTTTTTTATTTATAAATATGAAATTTATCACTTTTACTAAAAGAAAAATAAAAAATATAAAAAATATTTGTTATTTTTTATAACTAAATTTTTTTAAATAAGAATTGTAGATAAAAGAATTAAAAATGTTAATTATAAATTAAGTATTATCTCTAAATTTTAATTTTTATAAACATGTATATATTTTTTAAAAAATACTAATTTTAAACATATTTTAATTTTATATATAAAGAGTGATTTAATATATTGCTATTTTTTAATAATTAAGGTGTTTATAATCATAATATCATTTTCTATATTTTATATTAATATAATTCTACTATAATTAAAATTGTATTTTTGTTTTAAATGTTTTCTCTTTTATATTAATTTGTAAAACAAATTTCAAATGATATTTTTTCGTATATTTAATTAGTGAAAATAAACACTCTTATTTTAAAAATTATATTTAATTAAATCATATATATTGGCAAATATAAAATATTGTGATATAATACACTAAAAATTATAATATTAAAAAATAATTGGATGGAGTATTTAATGGAAGGTTTAAAAGAGATAATAAAAAAAATAAAAGAGATGAAATTTCGAAAAAAATATAAAAAATTTAAATTAGATCTTAAGAATAAATTTAAATTTTTTACTAATGCAAAACAGAATATATATTATGATATGGTGAGAAAAGAAAAAGAAAAAAATAAAAATTACGTAAAAAAATATGAGAAAGATTTTGAAAAGTTTAAAAAAAATAAATTACAAGTGCAGTTTCTTGAAAAAGAAAACAATAATTTAAAAAATCAGATAAAAAATATGAAAAATTTAGATGTTAAAAATAAATGTAGACTAAATATATTATTGGAGGAGAATCAAAAATTAAAAGAAAAAATTTCTGATTTGGAAAAAAAATAAAAAAAAGGGTGTGTTTTTATTATGGAAAAAAAAGCATTTTTAATTTTAGCAAATGGTTTTGAGGAAATTGAAGCAATTGCAGTATACGATATACTTAAAAGAGCAAATATTAATATATATTTAGTTTCAATTACTGGTGAAAAAATTGTAAGAAGTACAAGAAAAATGGGATTAAGTGCTGATTTTCTTTTTGAAGAGGTTAATTTTAATGATGGTGATATCATAATTTTACCAGGTGGAATGCCAGGAAGTGATAATATTGCAAATCATGACGGAATAAATAATATAATACAAAAATATTATGATGAAGGAAAAAAACTTGCTGCAATTTGTGCTGCACCTCTAGTATTTGGTAGATTAAATTTACTAAATAATAAAAATGCAACATGCTATCCCGGGATAGAAAGTGAATTGAAAGGCGCCACAATTTCAGAAGATAAAGTTGTTGTATCAGAAAATATAATTACATCAAAAGGACCTGGAACAGCAGTACACTTTGCATTAAAACTTGTTGAAGAATTAAAAAGTAAAGAGATATCGGATAAAATAAAAAAAGATATGTTAATTGACTAGAGAGAGTAGGAGGCATTAATTTAAAATGTTTATTGATGAGGTAGTAATTGAGCTAAGAAGTGGTAACGGTGGTAATGGAGCAGCAACATTTAGAAGAGAAAAGAACGTTCAATTTGGTGGTCCAGATGGTGGTGACGGTGGAAATGGCGGAAATATTATTTTTGAAGTAGATAATAATATTAATACATTATTAGACTTTAAATTTATAAAAAAGATAGAAGCTGAAGATGGGATTAATGGACAAAAAAAAGGGATGTATGGTAGAAATGGGGAAGATAGAATTATAAAAGTGCCTGTTGGCACAATGATAAGAGATTATGAAACCAATGCATTATTACTTGATTTAGGAGAATATGGAGATAGAAAAGTATTTTTAAAAGGTGGAATGGGTGGAAGAGGTAATATCCATTTTAAATCATCAATTAAAAAAACACCAAAATATTCCGAAAGAGGTAGATTAGGTCAGGAAATAAAGGTTAAAATGGAATTAAAGATGCTTGCTGACGTGGCACTTGTTGGATATCCAAGTGTTGGTAAATCAAGTTTTATAAATAAAGTTTCTGCTGCAAAATCAAAAGTAGCTAATTATCATTTTACGACTTTAAAACCTAAGCTAGGATTAGTAAAAGTAGATGACGAAAAAAGTTTTGTGATTGCCGATGTACCTGGACTTATAGAGGGAGCACATGAAGGTAAAGGATTAGGTCATAGATTTTTAAAGCATATAGAACGTTGTAAAATAATATATCATTTAGTAGATATATCAGGATTTGAAGGTAGAGATCCTATTGATGATTATAAAAAAATTAATGAAGAATTAAAAAAATATAGTGAAAAGTTGTCTAAAAAACAGCAGTTTGTAATAGCAAATAAAATGGATTTATTATATGAAGGAAATGAAAATTATAATAAACTAGAAAAATATCTTAAGGAAAAAGGGATAACCCTTTATCCTGTTTCGGTAATATCGAATAGAGGAGTAAAAGAGGTTATTCAAAACACATATGATATAATTATAAATACTAAAAGAGAAGAACTTGAGGAATCTATGGATGTAGAAATTATTTTTAAAGAACAACTAGAAAGTATGCCAGATTGGATTATTGAATTAGACGAAGAAGGTATTTATGAAGTGGGCGGTAAAATGGTAGAATCTGTACTTAGAACTTACGTATTTGCAAATGATGATTCAATTGTAAACTTTTTACATATTTTAAGAAAAAAAGGGCTGGAAGAGGAACTAGAAAAATACGGAGTTACTGATGGTGATACAGTTAGAATAAACGGAATAGAGTTTGATTTCGTAGAATAAGGGGATAATATGATAGGAATAGTTTTAGCTGGGCCAACTGGTGTTGGAAAAACAAATTTATCTATTAAACTTGCAAAAAGGCTTAATGCAGAAATAATATCTGCTGATTCTATGCAGGTATATAAGAATTTAAATATTGGAACTGCAAAAATAATGCAAAAAGAAATGGATGGGATAACACATCACATGCTTGATATTATTACACCTATTGAAAAATTTTCTGTTGGTCAGTATCAAAATATGGTTGACAATATATTAAATAGGCTTTATAAGAAAAATAAAAATGTTATAATAACAGGTGGCACAGGTTTATATATTGAGTCTATAACAAAAGGACTTGCAGATTTACCAAAAGAAAATGATGCAATAAGAGAGGAATTATCTAAATTAAATAACGATGAACTATATAATTTATTATCTGAGATAGATGAAACTGCTTCTAATAAAATACATAAAAATAATAGAAAAAAAATAATTCGCGCTATAGAAGTGTATAAAATTACAGGGGAAAAAATAAGTGAGCTGCAAAAAAATAATATAAAAAATAATCAATATATTTTTTATAAATATGCACTTGAACGAGACAGAAAAATTCTGTATGATAGAATTGATCGTAGAGTAGATAATATGGTTTTAGAAGGATTAATAGAAGAAGCAAAATCAATATATAATATATATAAAAATGATATTAGGAAGATAGAAGCTATAGGATACAAAGAGATTTTTCAATATTTTGAAAATAAATGTAGTCTTGAGGAAGCTATTAACAACATAAAAAAAGTAAGTAGGAATTATGCAAAAAGACAATTTACGTGGTTTAAAAATATAGAAGATTATAAGTGGTTTAATTTGGATAATTTAAATGAAGAAGATATTTTACTGAAAATAGAAAATGATATTTTATTTTAAATCAGTAAAAAAATGAAATTTAATAGATAATTACTTAACTGAAAAAAGAAATTGTATTAAAGATTTCGTTAATAAAAGTCGATATATATAATATGATTCTTATCAAGGAAGAAAAAATATCCAAGGAGGGATAATAATGGAGATGTTAAGTGAAATTGAAGCGATGATAAAAACATATAAATCGCTTGAAAATGATGGTTTTATTCTAAATTTCATTGAAGAGTTGGAAGAGATCAAAAAAACAATATTTTTATCAAGCAAGAACTAATTGTTCTTGCTTATTTTATTTTTATATGTTAAAATATAGTTACATAACCTATGAGGTGATATAATGTCTAGAACTTATATGTTTTTACCTAAAATAATAATGCTTACTTTTTTATTTTTTGTTGGATGTACAAATGTTACTGAAAAATCAAGTATACAAAACGCAATAATGATTAATAAGGATTTCGAAAAATATTATAATATATGGGATATTGAAAATGCGAAAATTGTATTAGATAAAATGAAATATGAAGAGAATGTTAATTTAAATTATGAATTAATTAAAAATAATTTGTTAAAAAGAGAGTTGAAAAAAGAGGAATTATTAAAAATTGTAGTAAATATTAAATATGCAGTAGAAGAAAATAATCTTCAGAATATTGGAATATATTTAGAAAATACTGTTAGTAATAGACTAAAACTAAAAGAGTTGGAAAAATATGATTTCACAGGAATAAAAGTGTATTATAATGAAATTGAATTTTATTATGAAAATGCAGAAGTGATAACAGCTTTTGTTTATTTTGACGAAATACGCTATTATTTAGTTAAATTTTCATTAAATAATAACTCGTGGTCTATTGTTGATTTTCTTGAAAAGGGGGAATCTTGATGAAAAAAGGACAGTTGAGTTTTGAAATTAATTCCCATTATCAAAATTTATCAATAATACGTAATATTATAAGAAATTTTCTTGATATAGAAAAAATTTCTACATTGGATAAAGTTCATTTCATATCAGTAGTTGATGAACTATCTACAAATGCAATAGAACATGCTTATAAAAATGCAGATGCTAATGAATATAATCCTATATATATTATGGTGAATATTGATTCAAACTTTATTAATTTTACAATAGAAGATTATGGCGAAGGATTTCAAGATGATACTAAAAGTAAAGATGAGGGCGGAATGGGTTTAAATATTGTAAAAAGTATTGTTAATGAATTTAAGATAATAAAAAGAAAAAAAGGTACAAAAATTAATATTATAAAAGAGATAAAAAAGGAGGAGTAGAGAAATGATGACTAATTTCGAATTAAATGAAGTAATAAAAAAAGATATTGTGATTGTAAGTGTTAAAGGAGAATTAGATGCTTTAGTTGCACCTAAATTAAAAGAAAAGTTAATAAAATTAAGTGAAGATGGTAATACAAAATTCATTATTGACTTTAAGGATCTTATTCATATAAACAGTTTAGCAATGGGAATACTTAGAGGTAGATTAAGAGAGGTAAGAGAGAATAATGGTGATATTAAATTAATTAATTTAAATTCACATATTGCAACAATATTTGAGATGGTAGGTTTAGATGAAATATTTAAAATTTATAAATCAGAGGATGAAGCAATTAAGGATTTCTAAAATCAATAATTTAAAGCTATAAATATAACTTATTAATTAGTTTAAATAGTTAAATTTTAAGGTGGAATTTATACAAAAATAAAAATAATATAATAATTTTTAATTTAATCATTTTTTTTTATATATTTTAAGTAATATTGGCTCCATATTTTTATATTAAAAAATGTTTAAATATACTTATAGATAAAACATAATGAAAGGAGCTGAGAGTTGTTATTTATAAAAAAGTAACAGCGTGAAAGATGTTTATTATTGAAGAAGATGAAGAAAAACGTGAAGAGCAACGACAAAGAAGTATTAAATTAGCAAAGTTTTATAAAGATGAAGCTTTATACGAAGAGGCAATAAAAAAATATGAATTATATGTTTTTTTATCTAAATCCGCAGGGATCCTATGTGATTACCTAATATATAAGGATTTAGCAATTTGTTATGCGTTAAAAGGACATACAGCTGAAGCTATTAATTACCTAAGAAAAGCAGAAGAATTAAATAACAGTGATGAAAGCATAATGTATCTTTTGGCACAAATGTATCTACAAGCAGGTATTGATGAAAAGGCAAAAGAGTATTATCATAAAATTTTGAAAATAAAAGATACTAACACATCGGTATATTATCAACTAGGTGAGATATATTATAGAGAAAATAATCTTCAAAAAGCAATAGAGTCATGGGAAAAGGTAATAGAACACGAACCTACAAATGCATATACACATTACTTACTTGGTATTATGTATTTCAACAAAAAGGAATACAATAAATCTGAGAAAAGTTTTAAAGCAGCATTTGAAAATAGGTATAAAAGTGGATTATTATATCATTATCTTGGAAAAGTTTATTCTAAACTTGGAGATAAAGAAAGTTCTAAGGTTAATTATTTAATCGCTCTGGAGAAAGATAATACAAATGTTCAATTATATCAGGAATATCTGTGTGAATTATCAAATGATGAAATAATAACAGAAAAACAAAAATTAATTAATAATGAAGGATATTCTGTTGCAGATTTAAGACTGGCTGTTTTATATAAGCATTTAGGTGATTACGAAAATGCAGTAGAAATACTTAATAAAACTCTTGAAAACAAACTTTCGGATACAATGAAAGTTGCAATAAGGAGTGAGTTAGATGAGATTCAACTTAAACAAAATAAAAAGTAGTATATTTTATTTTTTTGTATATATTTTAATAGCGGCTGCTGCTTTTTCCATTGAAAACTATGTGGAAGAATATGAAAAAGCTAAATTAATGTATGAAAGCAACGAATATGAAAAATCAAACTTTATATTAGAAAAGATATTATATTCTTTTAAAGATTATAAATCAGCCAATATATTGTATTTAAAGTCAAAATATAAAAATAATCATAGAGAATATTTTTATAATAATTATAATAAAGTGTTTGATTATGATGATAAATATAAATTAGAATTATACCATTTTTGTATTGAAAATAAAGAGATACATATTGCAATAAATATATATGACTCTATTAAATATAAAAATGATATAGAGGATGATTTTATGAAATATCTATATGATTATGGGATAAAATCTATGATTGTAGATAAGTATTTTTATTATTCAATGTTGGATATAATTGAAAAGGATAAAAGAGAAGCAGAGAGAATATATTTTGAAGCAATTCAAGATCTTAAAAAAGGGAATAGATATCTAGCTCAAACTAAAATAATAACAGCAATAGATATATTTTCGGAAAACTTCCTATATCATTTAAAACTAGGTCAAATATATGCAGATGATAAAAATTATTATTTAGCAGAGAAAAAATTTCTTGATGCATTGGAATTACAAAAAGCAAAAATTGTGTACTATAATTTATTTAAACTTTATGCAGAAACAAATAATGATATAAGAATGTATGAAGTATCAAAAGAGATATTGGATTTAAAAGAGGTAAAAAGAAAATTACGTGAAATATATATTCAAAATCAAGAAAATAGAATTAATGTTAGAATTGTTAAATTTACTGACGATAGTGTTTATTTGAATAGAAGAGGGATAGAAAATGTAAATATAGGTGATAGTTTTTACCTTGTGAGGGATAGTGAAAATATAGTGGATATTGTTACAGGAGAAAAACTTGCAACAATGTATGAAAATGTAGCAAAATTAAGGGTAATAAAAAAACACGATAAAATCGTAATATTTAAAATAATTGAAAAATATAATGATTTAAGTGTTAATTCGGAATATGTATTGAAAGAAGAAAAGTTATATAAATTTTAGGAGGTGAGTTTTATTAATTTAATGGCAATATGGATATTAATAACAGCCGTTATTGCAACATCAATAGGCGGTTTTATTGGATATATTCTTAGAAAAAAATTAATAGATACAAAATTAGAGGAACTTAAGGAAGCAAATAAAAAAATTGAAAGTGCAGAAAAAGAAGCAAAACATATAATTGAAGAAGCAGCGAAAAAAGCTGAAAATACAAAAAAAGAATATGAAATAGAGGCACGTGAAGAAATTTATAAATTAAAAGATGAAGCGGAAAAAGAGATTAAAGCAAATAAATCTGAAATTCAGAAAAAAGAACAAAGACTTATAAAAAAAGAGGAAAATCTTGATAATAAACTAGAAAAGATTGAAAAAAAAGAGAAAGAGATAGATGATAAACTTGAAAAATTAGAGGATGAAAAAGAGAAAATAGACGATTTAATTAAAGAACAAGAAGTAAAATTAGAAAAAATGTCTGAATTAACAAAAGAAGAGGCAAAATCAATTTTATTTGAAAAAATAGAAGGCGAGTTAACTCATGAAACAGCAGTTTTAATTAGGGAGTATGAAACAAAACTAGAAGAAGAAAAAGATAGAATGTCAAAACGAATTATGTCGACAGCAATATCAAAAGCAGCATCAGAATATGTAGTTGAGTCTACTATTTCAGTAGTACAACTACCTAATGATGAGATGAAAGGTAGAATAATTGGTAGAGAAGGTAGAAATATTAGAGCAATAGAAGCTGTTACAGGTGTAGATATTATTATTGATGATACGCCAGAAGCTGTAGTATTATCTTGTTTTGATGCGGTCAAAAGAGAAGTTGCGAAACTTGCAATTGAAAAATTAATCGTAGATGGAAGAATTCATCCTGCAAAAATAGAGGAAGCTGTAGAAAAATCTAAAAAAGAGGTTAATTCGATTATATTAGAATCTGGTGAACAAGCTTTACTAGAGTTAGGTATTACTAATATGAATCAAGAAGTTATAAAATTATTAGGTAGATTACGTTATAGAACAAGTTATGGCCAAAATGTATTAATGCACTCTATAGAAGTTGGACATTTAGCTGGAACAATGGCCGCAGAATTAAAAGCTGATGTAGAATTAGCTAAAAGAGCTGGATTATTACATGATATAGGTAAAGCACTGGATCATGATACAGAGGGGTCACATGCGATAATAGGTAGAGATTTCCTTAAAAAATATAATGAAAAACCAACTGTATTAAACGCAGTTGCTGCTCACCATGGTGAAGAAGATTTTGAAAGTATAGAGGCAATTTTAGTACAAGCTGCAGATGCTATATCAGCATCTCGTCCAGGTGCTAGAAGGGAATCACTTGCTACATACTTAAAACGTCTTGAATCGTTAGAAACAATTGCTAACGAAATCGAGGGTGTAGAAAGTTCATATGCTATTCAAGCAGGAAGAGAAATTAGAATAATTGTTCATCCAGATGAGATTGATGACGATAATGCCACTTTATTATCAAGAAATGTTGCTAAAAAAATAGAGATGAATATGCAATATCCAGGTCAAATCAAAGTAACAGTAATTCGTGAAACGAGAGCAGTTGATTATGCAAAATAAAAAATGGACGACTTTATTTAGTCGTCCTTTTAAACTTAATTTTATAAAACAGGAAGGAGAATTATTTTGAATTTTTTAATTGTTGGAGATATTATTGGTAGTCCAGGTAGAACAGTATTAAAAGAGTATTTAGAAAAGAACAAAAGTAAATATGATTTTATAATTGTAAATGGTGAAAATTCAGCTGGTGGATTTGGTATTACAAGTAAAATAGCGGAAACATTATATGGACTTGGTGTAAATGTGATTACTACAGGAAATCATATTTGGGATAAAAGAGAGATATACCCTTATTTGGATAGCGAATCTAGATTAATAAGACCGCTTAATTATCCAAAAGGTGTACCTGGAATGGGTTATGGTATTTATGAACATAAAAATATAAAAATATGTGTAATTAACATACAAGGAAGAGTATTTATGCCGGAAATAGACTCTCCATTTGAAAGAATTGACGAAGCACTTGAAAATATGAAAGAAGAAAATCCTAGTATAATAATTGTGGATTTTCATGCTGAAGCAACTTCAGAAAAAATTGCAATGATGTGGTATTTAGATGAACGAGTTTCGCTTTTGTATGGAACACATACACACGTTTTAACTGCAGACGAGAGAATTTTACAAAGTGGTACAGGTTATATTACCGATATTGGAATGACAGGAAGTTTTGATGGTATAATTGGTACAGAAAAAGATAGAGTTTTAGAAAAATTTTTAACAAGTTTACCTCAACGATTTGAGGTATGCGAAACTAATCTTAGAATAAACGGTATTGAAGCTAATATTGATGAAAAAACTGGGAAATGTATTAGTATAAATAGAATCAATTTAAGTATAGATGAAATATAGTTAAATGGTGAGGTTATAAATATGAGTAAATGTATAAGATGCGGAAAAGATATAGATTTAATCTTTAAAAATGACGATACAGTTTTTTACTGTAAAGAATGTGGATTTAAAATATTATCTAACAATAAAGATGAAGTTAATTTAAATATTAAAAATGAAAAAGCAAAGATTAATCCTATTTATATAATACTCCCTGGTGTATTTCAATTTTTAAATAAAAAAATTATACTAAGTTTAGTATATCTATTTTCATTTTATATTATACCTATATTTTATTTTTTATTCTTTAATTACATTATAAATCAAGATTATATGGTGGAAAATATTAAAACAATGCTATTTATACTGTTTATTTTTATTATAATAAATATGACTTTTGTTTTTTTATCAAATATAATAGAAGCATATAAGGAGGATTAATGAAAATTCTAGTATCCAATGACGATAGTATAAATTCAGAAGGGATAAAAATTTTAGTTGAATATCTTAAAAATGCTAATTATGAAGTGGATGTTGTTGCTCCATTTGAAGAAGCAAGTGGTACTGGTCATGGTGTTACTTTACATAAACCAATTCGTATAACAAAACATTATAATACTACAAATAATGATTTTTTTGGTTATGGTATAACAGGATTACCTGCAGACTGTATAAAAATTGGTGTATCTCATCTGTTTAGTGAAAAAAAATATGATTATATAATTTCAGGTATAAATAGAGGAGAAAATACTGGTTCAGATGTAATTTATTCAGGAACAGTTGCAGCAGCTGCAGAGGGTGCTTTACAAGGGATTAAATCAATAGCAATATCTGCACAGGCGATAAATGGTAAATCTAATTATAATTTAGCAGCAAAATTCTTAATTCGTTATTTAGAAAAAATAAATAATATAGATTTTCCAGAAAATACATTTTTAAATATTAACGTCCCTCATGAAGTGAATGATGATTTAAACAAATATGTATATACAAATCAAGGAAATAAAAGATATGTAGATAAAATAATTGAAAATACAGATCCACAAGGTAATAGATATTATTGGCTAGGAATAGATTTTAAAAAAGAGGACAATGTGGAAAATTATGATTCGACTGTATTAAAAAATAGAGCAATATCCGTTACACCAATAAATCTTAATTTAACAGATTATAATTTTTTAGAATTACTTAAAAGAAAGGAAAAATAATATGAAACTAATCAACATGCTTGATCCAAAGCAATTTATTAATATTGATTCATATAATAGTTATGAGAAAGATTTTATAGTTGTAGGTACTGGAATTGCAGGATTAAGAGCGGCGTTGGAGATAGCAAAAACAGAAAAAGTAACTATTATTACTAAGTCTAAAATAATTGAAACGAATACAAACTATGCACAGGGTGGAATAGCAGTTGTCCTTGCAAAAGAAGATAATTTTGAATTACATATTGAGGATACGCTATATGCAGGTGATGGGATGTGCGATAAAAATTCAGTGGAGATTCTTGTGAAAGAGGGACCAGAGAGAATTAGAGAACTAATTGATTTGGATATTAAATTTGATAGAACAGATGACGGTAATTTATCTATGACAAAAGAAGCTGCACATTCTAAAAATAGAATTTTACACGCTGGAGATACAACAGGTGCTGAGATAGAGCGTGTTTTAATGGAAGCTGTATTAAAAAATGAAAATATTGAAATTAAAGAATATAATTTTATAGTTGATTTTTTAGGGGAACACTCTATCTTAGCATATGATACGGTTGAAAAGAACTACAGTGTTATTAATTTTAAAGGGATAATACTAGCCACAGGAAGTATAGGTGCAGTATATGAAAATACATCTAATCCTAAAATTGCAACTGGTGATGGTATAGCACTTGCTTATAGAGCAGGAGCTGTATTATCAGATATGGAATTTGTACAATTTCATCCAACAACATTTTATAAAGAAAATACACCGAGATTTCTTATATCAGAATCACTTAGAGGTGAAGGTGGAATTTTGCGTAATAAATATAATGAAAAATTTATGAACCGTTATCATAATAAATCAGAACTTGCACCAAGAGATATTGTTAGTAGATCTATATTAAGTGAAATGGATATGACAGAATCTAAATGCGTTTATCTAGATATGACTCATTTAGACAAAGAGTATTTATATAAAAGATTTCCAAATATAACAGCATTTTGTAAAGATTACGGAATAGATATATCTAAAAATTACATTCCTGTTAGTCCTGCAGCCCATTATATGATGGGTGGAATTTCAGTAGATATAGATGGGAAAACATCAATAGAACATATTTATGCTGCAGGCGAAGTATCTAGAACAGGTGTACATGGTGCGAATCGATTAGCCAGTAATTCTTTATTGGAAGGATTGGTATTTGGAAAAAGAGCAGCAGAGACAGCTGTATTTGAATCAAAAGATATAGTAATAAAAAAAAATAAGAATAAATTTAATACAGTAAAAAAACCGTATATTTGTTATAATGATTTAAATAAATTAATAACGGAATTTAAGAGTATAATGTGGGAAAAAGTAGGGATTTTAAGAGATGAACAGGGATTAAAAGAGGCATTAAACAAAATAGAACTAATAATTCATAAAATAATGAATTATAAATTTTCTGGAGAAACTATAGTAGATGGATTAGAATTTATTAATATGTTAACAGTGGGATATATAATTATAGAAGCAAGTTTAAAAAGAAAAGAAAGTCGCGGTGCGCATTATCGACTTGATTATCCACAGAAAAACATTGAAAAGAAAATCTATTATAGTTTTAGTAAGAATATAGACTAGAAAGGAGAAATTGTAAAATGGATTGGCTTTTAATTAAGGTAATATATGAATCAGAAAATTATGATATTGGAAAAGATATAATATCTAATATTTTTTACGATTTCGGAGTACAGGGGCTTCAATTAGGTGAACCAATGTCTGTGGATCCACTAGATTATTATAAAGATGAAAAATTATTTTTAGAAGATGAAAGATATGTTGGGGGATATTTTGCATGTAATGATTATTTAGAAGATAAAAAACGAGAATTTTTAAAAATCTTAGATGAGAAAGCAAAAGAAAACGATATACTTTATAAAGTTATTTATGATACAGTAAACGAAAAAGACTGGGCGGATTCATGGAAAAAGTATTTTTTACCAGAAAAAATCACAGAAAAACTTGTTGTAAAACCAACATGGCAAGAGTATGAAGCGAATAACGGTGAAGAAATAATTGAAATAGATCCTGGGATGGCATTTGGCACAGGTACACACCCAACGACATATTTATGTATGAATATGATTGAAAAATATATAAAAAATAGTGATAATGTATTGGATGTAGGTACAGGCTCGGGAATATTAATGATTGCATCTAAAAAACTAGGTGCAAATAAAGTATGTGGAGTAGACATTGATGATGTAGCAGTAAAAGTTGCTACTGATAATCTTAAATTAAATAATATTAAAGAAACTGATTTTACAGTTAAAAAAGGGGATTTAATTAATTTGTTTAGTAATGAAAAATTTCAATTAGTAGTATCTAATATTTTAGCTGAAATTATTGTATCATTGCTTGAAGATATTAAAAAAGTATTAGAGAAAAATGGTATAATAATATTATCAGGTATCATAAAAGAAAAACTTGAAATAGTAAAAGATAAAATGAAAAAAATGGGTATAGATATTGTAGAGATAGACACTAAAGAGGAATGGGTAGTGGTAGTAGGGAGGCTAATATAATGGATAAAGTTGTAATTGCTATAGACGGTCCTGCAGGGAGTGGTAAAAGTACAATTGCAAAAATAATATCAAAAAAACTTAATTTCACATACATTGATACTGGTGCAATGTATAGAATGGTGACTTTATATTTTATTGAAAATAAAATTTCTAAAGATGAAGAAAATCATGTATTAGCTGCATTAGATAATATAAAAATTGATATGAAAGATGATAAATTTTATTTAAACAACGTAGATGTAAGTGAAAAAATACGTGATGTTGCTGTTACAAATAATGTATCTAGTATAGCTGCAATTAATGTAGTTAGGGAAAACATGGTTGTATTACAAAGGGATATATCAATAGGAAAAGATGTGATATTAGATGGTCGTGATGTTGGAACTGTGATATTTCCAAATGCTAAATATAAATTTTATCTTGATGCAGATATTAATATACGTGCAAAACGGAGATATAGTGAGATGCTTAATAAAAATATAGATATTAATTATGAAGATGTGTTGTTAGATATGATTAAAAGAGATAAAAACGATACGGAAAGAGAAAATAGTCCACTTAGAAAAGCAGAGGATGCAATTATAATTAGTACAGATAATAAAACAATTGAAGAAATTTCCAATTATATAATAAATACCATTAAGAGGGGATGTAAATGAAAAAAGTAATCATAATTATATTAGTACTTATTTCATCACTTGCAATGTATTACTTTTTTGAAGATTATAAAATTGAAAAAAAAGATAAATACAGTAATATGATAAATGAAAATGCTGAAAACAAATTGGATAAAAATAAAACCGAAAAAAAGGAAATAGAGAGTGCATTAAAAGAAAAAGAGCGTATTGAAGAGGAATTAGGAAAAATAGAAAAAGAGATTACTAAATATAGCTATAAAGTTAAAAACGAAATTGAATATAAAGTATATATACTTCAGTTAAATAACGGTGAAACTATAAATATAAATTCAAATTTATTAGAAGTGAAGAAAAATAGTAATAAATATGATATAGTGTATAAAAAGAAAAAATATATGGAAATAAATATTGTTTATTTAAATAATATTGCAAATAAATTAGCTATTCTAATAGACGATGTAGGTATGAATACAGAGTTAGCTTATGAATTTAATAAAATTAATGCTTCTATTAGCTTTGCAGCAATTCCGTTTTTACCACGAACTAAAGAGGCATCAGATATATTAAGGGAGCATGGATATGAAGTTATTCTACATATGCCAATGGAAAGCTTTGGCAGCGAAAACTTAAATAAGAATACAAAAGGTTTAATTAGAACAGATATGGATAATGCAGAGATAAGAACAAAATTTGAAGAGGCATTAAAAAATGTTGGAAAAGTTAATGGATTTAATAATCATATGGGCTCTAAATTTACTGCAGATCATGAAAAAATGAATTTTTTACTAGAGCTTGCAAAAGAGAAAAACTTGTATTATATAGATAGTTGGACCTCTAATAAAAGTGTAGGCTATAAATTGGCAAAAGAGAAAGGGATAAAAACTTATAAAAGCTCTGTATTTCTTGATAATGAAAAAGATGTTGAATATATAAAAGAGAGAATTAGAGTGGCAGTAGAAAAAACTATAAAAGAGAAAAAAGTAATAGCAATTGGACATTATCATAAAGCTACAGCACAGGCAATAATAGAGATGCTAGATTATATAAAAGAAAAAAATGTAGAATTAGTATTTATAAATGAGCTTTTGGAGTAATTAAATGATTGAAATAAAAAAAGATGAAAATATAAAAGAAAAAATATTGAGAACTACTGAAAATATTGAATTTTTATGCGGAAACAAAGGTAAGTGTGGAAAGTGTAAAGTGAAATTAGTTAGCGGGAAAGTTAATGATTTAACTGAAACTGAAAAAAAAACCTTGACAAAAGACGAAATAACTAATAATATAAGACTTGCTTGTTTAATAGAACATAGAAGTGATATAGTTATTTCTGAAATAACGGAGAAAAAAAAGACATATAAAAATAATTTAGATATTAAAGAGGATATTATAATAGGAATTGATTTAGGAACAACTACAATTGAAATAGATATATTTAGCTATAATTCAAAAGATAAAATATCCAGTATAAAAATAGATAATCCACAAAAAAAATATGGTGGAGATATTCTTTCAAGATTAAATTATGCAAATGAGTCAAAATCAAATCATGAAAAAATTAGAATGGAAATTGTAAATTCAATAAATGAATTTAACTTTATACAAAAAGTAAAAGAAATTTTCATCGCTGGAAATACAATTATGCAGTATATTTTCATGGATTTAGAACTGAAAACTATTGTAAAACCACCTTTTGAGCCTTACAATAAAAATAGTATTAGTATAGAAGGTAATAAATTAGGTATCAATGTAAATAAAGGTGTTTTAGTACATTCATTTCCTCTATTAGGAGGATTTGTAGGTGGAGATACTTACTCAGTATTGTTAGACTATATGTCCTTAAATAATAATCTAGAAAATGTATTTATAGTCGATATTGGTACAAACTGTGAAATATTATTTTTTCATGGAAATACAATCTATACGGCATCAACTCCTGCTGGACCAGCATTTGAAGGTGGAAATATTGAATACGGTATGCGTTCAGGTGATGGGGCATTAAAAACAATATATATTGATGAAAATATTAATTATACAACGATAAATGATACTGAATTAAAAGGAATATCTGGTTCGTCGCTTATATCACTTATAAATGAGTTATATATTTCTGAATTTATAGATACTACAGGAAAACTAGTAGAAAAAAATTTAATCTATCCTGAACATAATTTTAGAATAAGAGATAATAAATTTTATATTGATAAGAAAATTTATATTTCTCAAAATGATATTAGAGAATTTCAATTAGCAAAGGCAGCAATAAGGGGAGCTATTGAAACTATTATGGAAATCGAAGAAATTACCATAAAAGATATAAAAAAAATAGTAATAACAGGAAATTTTGGTAAAAATATTGATAAAAAAAGCTTAATAAATATTGGTATTGTGCCGAATATAATGTTGGATAAATTAGATTATCGTGAAAATATGGTATCCAATGGAATATTAAAGGTTATAAAAAATAATAATAATATAAAATTAAAAAAGGATATTTATAAAAACATAGTATATGTAAACTTATCAGATAATAATAAGTTTAAAGAATATTATATAAAACATATTAATTTTTAAAAAAAAATAAAAAAATACTAGACGAATACAGAAAAAAATGTATAATACAAAATGTATTAACTTTTTAAATATAATTTTTAGTAATTACTAAAAAAAAGGAGGAAAATGTCAATGACTAAAAAAGAATTTATTGAGAAGTATGCAGAAGTAATAGGTGAAAAAAGTAAAAAAAGAGCTGGGGAATTAGTAGAAGGATTTTTAGCAACTGTTGAAGATGCTTTAACAGCAAACGAAAATGTACAATTTGTTGGATGGGGAACATTCGAAGTAAGAGAAACAGCTGAAAGAATGGGAAGAAATCCTAAAACTGGTGAAGAAATTAAAATACCTGCAAAAAAAGCAGTTAAATTCAAAGCCGGGAAAAACTTAGCTGAAAAAGTAAACAACTAGTTTAAATAAAATTCGCTTTATTAATAATTATTTAGATTAAAAGTCTTATAATTATAATAAGGCGTTTTTTATTTTTTGTTTTTTTTTAAAAAAAAGGTATTAAATTTTATAAAAGTATGGTATAATATTTTAAATAAAAATTTAATTAGAAGGAGTTTTTTATAATATGGAAAAATTGATACAATTTAAAGAGTTAGGACTATCGGAATCAACATTAAAAGCGCTTGATAAAAAAGGATTCGAGGAACCTTCTCCTATTCAAAAAATGACAATACCAATACTTTTAAAAGGCGGGCAAGATGTAATTGGACAAGCACAGACAGGAACTGGAAAAACAGCTGCATTTGGATTACCATTAATAGAAAAATTAGAACCATCAAAAGATAAAAAAGTACAAGCTTTAGTTTTAGCACCAACGAGAGAGCTTGCAGTACAGGTTGCAGAAGAGATTAACTCATTAAAAGGAAAAAAGAAACTAAAAGTATTACCAGTTTATGGAGGTCAATCAATAGAACAACAAATTAGACAACTTAAAACAGGTATTGATATAATTGTAGGAACTCCAGGTAGAATAATGGACCACTTAGATAGAAAAACAATGAAAATTAATGAAATATCATATTTTATACTAGACGAAGCAGATGAAATGTTAAATATGGGATTTGTTGAAGACATAGAATCAATACTTAAAAAAACTCCGGATGAAAAACAAATGTTATTTTTCTCTGCGACAATGCCAAATGAAATAATGAAAATAGCAAAAAAATATATGAAATCACCAGAAGTTTTATCTGTTAAAAAAGATCAACTAACAACAAACCTTACAGAACAAATATATTTCGAAGTATCTAACTCAGATAAATTCGAAGCATTATGTAGAATTATTGACATTGAGGAGTTCTTTTACGGAATTATATTCTGTAGAACAAAATTAAGTGTTGATGAAGTAGCTCTAAAATTAGGAGAAAGAGGTTATTTAGCAGAAGCTCTTCATGGAGATATTTCGCAATATCAAAGAGAGAGAATACTTAAAAAATTCAAAACTAAAAATATAAATATACTAGTTGCTACAGACGTTGCTGCACGTGGTATAGATGTTACTGAGTTAACTCATGTAATAAATTATGCATTACCACAAGATCCAGAATCTTATGTTCATCGTATAGGTAGAACAGGAAGAGCTGGTAAAGAAGGAACAGCAATTACTTTTGTGACACCGGAAGAATATCGTAAATTACTTTTTATAAAAAAAGTTGCTAAAACAGAAATAAGAAAAGAAAATTTACCTGGAATATATGATATAATTAATAAGAAAAAATCTCAAATAAAAAAAGATATAGAATGTATAATGAATGAAAATTCATTTGATAAATTTTCTGAACTTGCTAATGAAATTTTAAAAGATAAAAATCCAGTCGACGTAATAGCGTCATTAATAAAATATTCTTTTGAAGATGATCTAAATGAGAAAAACTACAATGAGATTAAAGAGAGTAAATTTGATATTAATAAAAAAGGTAAAACAAGACTATTTGTTGCATTAGGTAAAATAGATGGGATGAATCCTAAGAAATTAGTTGATTTTATTGAGAAAGAGAGTGGAGTATTAAAAGATAATATTAGAGATAGTAAAATTTTTGATAAATTTTCTTTTATAACAGTTCCTTTTGAAGAAGCTGAAGTTATTATTGAAACATTTAAAAAAGGGAAAAAAGGTAAAAGACCATTAATTGAAAAAGCAAAAGAAGGAAAAAAATAATTTGAGGTAAAAAAAATGAAAAAAACAATTTTAGGAGCAGTAATTGTATTTATTATGATTACTGCTATATTTTCATATAATTTTTATTTATTTAATATAAAGAGATATACTTTTATAAAACAGGAGATAGAAATTGTTTATGGAACAGGTCTAAATAATATAATAAATAGATTAGGAATAAAGAATAATAGATTAATTAAAGTATACATTAATTATAAAAAATATGGCCATAATATTAAAGCGGGATATTATGAACTAAATGGAAAATATACATTTAATGAAATAATAAAAATTCTTATAATTGGAAAATCTAAAACAATTAAAATTACAATTCCGGAAGGGTACACAATAAAGCAAATAGTGGCAAAATTGGAATCTGAAGAATTAATAAAAAAAGAAATTTTTTATGAAAAATTACAAAAAAAGAAGGATTTTTATTTTTTTGTAGAAAATAGTAATTATGAAGGTTTTTTTTATCCAGATACATATTTTTTTCATAAAAATGAAGGTGAAGAAAAAATCATAGATAAATTTTTAAATAGATTTTTAGATGAATTTCCTGCTAAACAATATAAGGATAAAGTGGATTTTTATAATAAATTAATCTTAGCATCGATTATTGAGAAAGAAGCATATTATGATAACGAAAGAGAAATAATATCATCAGTATTTCAAAATAGAATCAAAAAAAATATGCGTTTAGAATCATGTGCAACTGTTGAATTCTTATATGATTATAAAAAAACAAGATTAACTTATAACGATTTAAAAATTGATTCAGAATATAATACTTATAAAATTTATGGTTTGCCACCGGCACCAATATGTAATCCAGGAAAAAAATCGATAATAGCAGCATTTTATCCAAAAAATACAGAATTTTTATATTTTGTAGCAAAAAGTAATAGAGAACATATTTTTTCTAAAACTTATGAAGAGCATCTTTATAACCAAAAAAGAATAAAATAATTACTATAGAATATTTAAAGGAGAATGTGTAATGTTATATAATGAGATGAATGAAAACGATTTTAAGTTATTTAGAGATTACATATATGATAAAAGTGGTATAAATTATACTATAAATAAAAAAATAATATTACAAAATAGAATTAGAAGAAGATTAAGAGAACTTAATATGGATTCATATAGAGATTACTATGAATTAATTAAAAATAAAAAAATGGACGATCTTGAGTTAATTAATTTTTTCAATGAAGTTACTACAAATGAAACTTCTTTTTTTAGACACGAAAAGCAGTTTCTCGCTCTTAAAGAGATGATAATACCAGAGATACTAGAGATGAAGAAAAAAATAGGTAGTAATACAATAAATATATGGAGTGCCGCGGCATCTATGGGTAAAGAAGCTTATACTATTGCAATGGTTTTATCTGAAATGCAGGAATTGCAAAAATTTAATTATAAGATTTTGGGAACTGATTTAAATAGTAGTGTACTTGATATTGCTCGTATTGGTAAATATGAATTAAAAGATTTTAAGTATGTCCCTATAGAATATAAAAAATATTATGATGAAGACCATGCAAAGGGGATAATCGCAATAAGAGAGGAATTAAAGAGAAATATTAAGTTTCAAAGATTTAATTTAATGGATAAATTTAATTTTATTGAACGAATGGATATAATATTTTGTAGAAATGTATTTATATATTTTAATAAAAATACACAAAAAGAAATAGTAGAAAAATTTTATAAAAATTTAAACCCAGGAGGTTTTTTTATACTAGGTCATTCTGAGACTTTAAATGGCGTTAGCGAAGATTTTATATACCGAAAGCTTAATAATGAAAATTTAATGATATATCAAAAAGAAGAAAAATAATTTATAGAGGCTGAAAAAGAGAAAGAAATACTCTTTTTTAGCTTTTTGTATTTTTTATAAATATAAATTGTAAACATCTAAAGGGGAAAAAAATGAAAAAAATTCTACTTGTTGCATTAAATTCAAAATATGTACATATTAATATTGCACTTAGATATATAAAAAAATATTATGATAAATATAAAATAACAAATTATAATGTTAAAATTTTAGAGATGACTATAAATAACTCAATAGATGACATTTTAGATAAAATATATACAGAAAAATCAGATATAGTAATGTTTAGTACGTATGTATGGAATATAGAATATGTAATGAAAATCTCTAAAGAATTAAAAAAAATAGATAATAACATTAAAATTGGTTTAGGGGGTCCAGAAGTTTCTTATAATGGAAATGAGTTATTAAATAACAATAGTTTTATTGATTATATTTTTGTAGGTGAAGGGGAAAAAATATTTTTAAACTTTCTGGAAAATGATTATAACCAGATAAAAGGTCTATTTTATAGGAAGGATGATAAAATATGTTTTAATGGATATGAAGAATTAATATCTAATCTTGATGAAGTACCATTTCCTTATGATGATATAGATTTTTTTAATAATCAAATAATTTACTATGAATCTACAAGAGGTTGTCCATTTTCATGTAGTTATTGTATGTCTTCAATAGATAAAACTGTAAGATCATTTTCATTGGATCGAATTAAAAATGATTTGAAATTATTTATTGATAAGAAAATAAAATTGGTTAAATTTGTAGATAGAACATATAATTTAAATAAAAAACATTATTTTTCTATATGGAAATTTTTAATAGATAATTATACCGGTGAAACAAAATTTCATTTTGAAATAAGTGGAGACTTATTTGATGAAGAGGTAATTTTATTTTTAAAAAATATCCCTAATGACTATTTTCAATTTGAAATAGGAGTTCAAACAATAAATGTTAATACATTAGAAGCAATAAATCGTAAAACAGATCTAACTAAATTAAAAGAAAATATTAATAAAATCGATGAGAATATCCATTTGCATCTTGATCTAATTGCAGGATTGCCATACGAAGATTATAATAGTTTTGGAAAATCATTTAATTTTGTACATAGTATGAATCCAGATATGATTCAACTTGGTTTTTTAAAAATATTAAAAGGGACAAAAATTTCTACTGAAACTACTAAATTTGGATACAAATATCGTGATTATCCACCATATGAGATAATTTCTAATAACTTTATTACATATGAAGAAATATTACAATTAAAAAAAATAGAAAATCTAGTAGATAATTACTATAATTCACATAAATTTAATATTACATTAAATTATATTATAAATGTTCTTTATAGTGAAAATTATTTTAAGTTTTATGAAGAATTCTCAACCTATTGGGATGAAAATAGTTATTACGATATTGGACATAAACCAATAAAATATTTCGATTATGTATACGAATATTTTATTGATAAGAAAGAAATAAATAATGAAATTTTACTAGAATGTTTAAAATTTGATTATCTTAAAATTGGAAAAACTGGATTTTTTCCAGAGTGGATGGAAAGAAATAGTAATAAAGATATTTATGAAAGTGTAATATTTGGTATGAATTTTTCAAGTAGAAGAGAGGCTTTTAAAAATACAGAGTTTGAGATATTTAAATATAATATTTTAAATAAAAATTATGATAAAATAGAAACAAAAGTACTATTTAATTATGAAACAAAAGAAAGTAAAATCATTACATAAAAAGGATGTGAATACATGATTAAAAAGATATCATTTCTATTTTTTTTACTAATTTCATTGCATTTTTACTCGTACGAGATGATTGATTTGGAAAGTTTATTATTAAAAGCATTTGGAAGTGAGCTTCGTATTGGATTAGCCTCACTTAATCGTAAAAAATTAAATTTAAAAATAACAGAAGGGTCTGTAAAATTAATTGCTGATGATTATGAAGAAATTTTAAATATAGGTGATGAAATATCTTTAGAGGAATCAGGAAATAAAATTAAATATAAGAATAATTTGTATGATAAAATATATATTAATAAAAATGATATAATCTCTATAATGGGATTTAATTTGGAAAATAAAGCATGTAGAAATTATCGTGGAAACTTTGAATTTATAATAGAAAGCAATAAAATAATACCAATTAATATAGTAACAGCTGAAGAATATCTATATAGTGTAGTCCCTTCAGAAATAGGTATAAAATTTCCCAACGAAGCTATAAAAGCACAAGCAGTAGCAGCAAGGACATATCTTTATTATGGTATGAAAATGAGAAAATATTCGAATTATGATTTACGAGATGATACTTCTTCACAAATGTATTTAGGACATGATAAGGAAATTGCAAATATCAATATTTTAATAAATGAAACAGAGGGTGAAGTAGCTGTATATAATGGAGAATATATTAATGCACTATATCATTCAGCAAGTGGCGGCGTAACAGCAAATAATGAAGATGTTTGGGGTGGAAAATTAGTTCCATATTTAAGAGCTGTTGATGATAAAGATAATTGGAAAAAATCACCACGAGCTAACTGGAGTTACAAAATCTCAAAAGATAAATTTTCAAAAATAATGGGGTTTGATGTAAATACTGTAACAATAACCTCTGTAAAAAATAAACGGGTAGTACAATTAAAAGTGACTGGAAAAAAAACAACTTATATTAATGGAAATAATATTAGAAAACTCCTTGGTTATACAAATATTTTTAGTACTCTTTTTAAAGTAAAAGATATGGGAAGTTATTTTTTATTTGAAGGTCATGGTTCGGGACACGGTGTGGGGTTATCACAATGGGGAGCATATGGGCTTGCAGAGAAAGGTTATGATTATAAATATATTTTAAAATATTATTATAAATCAATTGAAATAAAAAATATTGAAAATTTCGAAAAATATGATATAATAGATAATAGATAATTTAATATTTTGTAGATTAAATTATATTTAAATATAAAAAAAGGAGGGAGTTATCAAACTATATGAAATATATAGTTTTTAGATAACGGATAAAAGAATTAATATTATAACTAATCTAGAAAAAAAATTAAAATTAGATAAATTAATTGAAAAAAATGATAAAATTATAATTGCCATGTCTGGTGGGCCTGATTCGGTTTTTTTATACTATTTTCTTAAAGAGATTAAAGAAAAATATAATTTACAACTTTATTTTGCACATATAAATCATATGTTGCGTAGCGAAGATTCTGATAACGATTCCGAATTTGTAAAAAAGCTTGGGAAAGATGAAGGAATTGAAACTTTTATTTTAAAAAAAAATATAGAATTAGTAGCTAAAGAGAAAAAAATAAGTATTGAAGAAGCTGGGCGACTTATAAGATACAGTTTTTTTGAAGAGGTAAAATCAAAAGTTAATGGAACAAAAATTGCATTAGCACACAATTTAGATGATAATGTTGAAACTTTTCTATTTAGACTTATGCGAGGAACAAAATTAGATGGACTTTGTAGTATTCAAGAAAAAAGAGAATATGTTATAAGACCAATAATGAGTGTATATAAAAAAGATATTCTTAACTATCTAAATAAAAACAGTTACCGATATCAAATAGATAGGACAAATAATGAAAATATTTATACAAGAAATAAAATAAGATTAGATTTAATTCCGTACATTGAGAAAAATTACAATATTAATTTTAAAGAAAAAATTGTGAATTTAATAGAGGAGATAAATCAAACTGAGGAATTTATTTCAGAGAATATAAATATTAAAGATTATATTTTTGAAAATAGAATAAACTATCTAAAAATAAAAAATAAATCAAAATATATTAAGTTAAGATTAATAAAAGACTATCTAAAACAAAATAATATTAACTATAATCACAATAAAATAAGTGATATTTATAATTTTCTTAATTTGGAAAATGGAACTAAAGATTTAAGAATTGATAAGAAATACCTATTAGTAAAAGAATATAATGAAATTTATTTAAAGAAAATTAATAATTATAAAGAAATAGAGCAAAGTGTTATTTTAAAAATTGGTGAAAAAAAAACATTTAAAAAATATGTTGTGTCTGCAGAAATTATAGAAGATATATCTAATTTAAAATTGATAAAAGATAAAAATGTAATATATCTTGATTATAATAAATTAAGCAATAAATTAGAATTTAAAGTAAGAAAACGCCAAAATGGAGATGTTTTTAATCCAAAGGGGTTAATTGGTAGGAAAAAATTAAAAGATTACTTGATTAATAGTAAAATACCAAAATATGAAAGAGATAATATCCCTATTATAACAAATAATGATGATATAATTTGGATTGGTGGTTTACGCGAAGTTGAGGGATATTCTATTAACGAACATACTAAAAAAGCAGTTTTATTGCAATTAAAAAAATCTGATTAGTTATGTGTCGAATTACAAAATTTAAATACAAGAAAGGAGGATGTTGTGATACATTTACATAAAATGTACATAACGATATATTATGGATAAAAATAAAAAAAATAATAATGAAGAGATAAATAATAATGAAGAAATAAATAATAATGAAGAAAATAAAATTGAAAACAATAATCGTGAAGAGGAGAAAAATAGTATTGAAGATATTTTTGAAAGAATACATATAGAAAGTAAATTAGAAAATGATAATGAAGAAAATAATGATGACAAAAATAATGATGACAAAAATAAAGAGGAAAATCAAAATGGGCCAGGAAAATCTGGACCAGAAAAAGAATCATTATTTAAAAATGCCATTTTAATTACAATTATTGTGGGTATTGCTTTTTTAATATCTATGTATTTTGATAAAAGCTCTGAAGATAAAGAGATACTGACATACACAAGTTTTATAGAAAAACTAGATGAGGATAAATTTAGTAGTATTGTAGAGAAGGGTGATTATCTATATGCAGAATCTATAGATGAATCTGGAGCAACTAAAGTTTATAAAGTTAGAATGTTATCAAATAGAATTGCTCATGATGACGGATTAATGAAAAAAATTAATGAAAAAAAAATTAATATAAAATCAATAGAACCAGAAAAAATGAATTTTTTTGTTTCTCTATTAATATCGTGGGGACCATTTCTTATAATAATATTAATTTGGATTTTTATATTTAGAGGAATACATAAAGATAGCGGAAATAGTAGTGCACAAATTTTTAATATGGGAAAAACAAAAGCAAAATCTGGAAAAAATAATATTAATATATCTTTTAAAGATGTAGCTGGAGTTAAAGAAGCTAAAGAGGAGCTAAAAGAGATTGTAGAGTTTCTCAAAGAGCCCCAAAAATTTATTGAGATAGGAGCGAAAATACCGAAAGGTGTACTTTTATTAGGAAGTCCTGGAACAGGTAAGACGTTACTTGCAAAAGCAGTTGCTGGAGAAGCAAAAGTACCTTTTTTTAGTATATCTGGTTCAGAATTTGTAGAGATGTTTGTAGGGGTAGGAGCATCGAGAGTAAGAGATTTATTTAATAAAGCTAAGAATAATTCACCAGCTATAATTTTTATAGATGAGATTGATGCAGTAGGTAGAAAAAGAGGTACTGGTCATGGTGGAGGAAATGATGAGAGAGAACAAACGTTAAATCAACTTCTTGTAGAGATGGATGGTTTTGGAACTGATAAAAATATTATAGTTATTGCTGCAACAAATAGACCTGATGTTTTGGATAATGCATTACTTAGACCAGGGAGATTCGATAGACAAGTAGTAGTAGATAGACCAGATATTGCAGGAAGAGAAGAAATATTAAAAGTGCATATTAAAAATAAAAAAATATCAAAGGATGTTGATTTAAAAGTTATTGCTAAAAAAACTCCTGGTTTTGTTGGTGCAGATTTAGCAAACTTATTAAATGAATCGGCAATATTAGCAGCAAGAAATGGTAGAAAAGAGATTGAGATGATCGATCTAGAAGAAGCTGCCGAAAAAGTGATGATGGGTCCTGAAAGAAAAAGTAAAATCATGCCAGAAAAAGAGAAAATTAATACAGCATACCATGAAGTTGGGCACGCATTAATAGCACATCTTTTACCTGAAACAGCACCTGTACATAAAATTACAATTATCCCTCGTGGGATGTCTTTAGGTTCTACTTGGCAGTTACCTGAAGAGGATAAATATTCTGAAAGTAGATCTTCACTTATGAATGATATAAAAATACTTCTTGGTGGTAGAGCTGCAGAAGAGATAAAATTTGGTGATATTACAACAGGAGCTTCAAATGATATTGAGCGTGCAACTAAAATAGCATTTAATATGGTTACGAAATATGGTATGGGTAAATTAGGACCTCTTAAATATGGTACACTAGACAGTGAATATATTGCACAAAAAAGTTATAGTGAGGAGACAGCAAAAGCAATAGATAATGAGATAAACGATATGATAAATGACTCTTATAAAATTGTAAAAGAGATGTTACTAAATAATATGGAACAACTTGAAAATGTTACCAAAAAATTATTAGAAATAGAAACACTTACAGGGGAAGAATTTAGAGAAATATTAAATGTAGTTTAAATATAGTAAAAATTTATTGGAGGATAAAAATGGATAAAGATAAAATTGAAAAAGCAGTAAGAATGATACTAGAAGCAATTGGGGAAGATCCAGATAGAGAGGGTTTAATAGACACACCAAGAAGAGTAGCAAATATGTATGAGGAGATTTTTGCTGGATTACAAAAAGATCCGAAAGATGAGATATCTGTATTTTTCACAGAAGAACACGATGAGATGATAATTGTAAAAGATATACCTTTATATTCAATGTGTGAACACCATTTAGTACCATTTATTGGGAAAGCACATATTGCATATATCCCTAAAGATGGGAAAGTTACAGGATTAAGTAAATTGGCACGTGCAGTGGATGTTGCATCAAAACGTCCACAATTACAAGAAAGACTTACAACTACATTGGCAAATGCATTAATGGAAACACTAGATGCACAAGGTGTACTTGTAGTTGTAGAAGCAGAACATTTATGTATGAGTATGCGTGGAATTAAAAAATCAGGAACTAAAACAATGACCTCTGCAGTAAGAGGAATATTTAAGAAAAATATTGCTACAAGAGAGGAAGCATTCTCATTAATAAAAAAAATGTAATGTACATACGCCAAAATAATAAAAGAGAGGCGGTGAATAGTAGATACATATTTTGTATTTACAGAAAAATATGAGAAATTTAGGTGTTAATTATCTAGAGAAAGGAATGGTAATTGCAAAGGAGATATATAGATCCGATGGTAAAATTGTACTTGGGCGAGGGGTAGAATTAAAAGAGGAGTATATTCTTAAATTACCACAACAGGGAGTTCAATCAGTATATATAGAAGATCCTAGAGTAGATGATGTAGTAGTAGAAGATGTAATATCAGATGATATTAGAATGAAAGCTCTTATAGAGTGTAAAAAAATTAACGATGCACTAGTTAAAATATACATAACAATTAACGAAAAGAAGACATCTGAAAGTAAGATAAATGATTTACTTGATTTTGCACATGAGAGGCTACATAAATTGTCAAAAGAGATGGCAGAAGATTTCATAAGAAAGAAAACTCCAATGTTAAATCTAATAGATACAAGGATAAAAGATGACCATATATATGCACATATGTTAGATGAAAGCCAATGCGATTGATCGCCACATCGTGTGGCGAATTAGTTAATGGAAAAACTCTGAAGAGAATTTACATAGAGGAAATTGAAAACTAATAAATGCGACTTTATTTACTGAAAGAGG
>JAAYPW010000001.1 GCA_012519615.1 Fusobacteriota bacterium | reverse complement strand
AATGTGACCAAAATTTTATTTTTGTGACAAGTTTTTTCTATAATTTTACCTATATTTTTATTATATCATCTTAAATGTGACCAAAATCTTATTTTTGTGACAAGTTTTTTCTACGATTTTATCTATATTTTTATTATATCAACTTAAATGTGACCAAAAAATTATTTTTGTGACAAGTTTTTTCTATAATTTTACCTATATTTTTATTTTATCACCTTAAATGTGACCAAAATTTTGTTTTTGTAACAACTTTTTTCTATATTTTTATCTATATTTTTATTATATTTATAATAGCGAATCATTAATTTTTATTTTCTCATCATCTGTTATTATAAAGAAATCTTTTATTTTATATATCTCTTCTACCTTTTCATTAAAATATTTATATTCTTTCCATAATCTAGATATTGCTTTTCTTATAGTAGCTTCTCTGATCTCATCATTTTCATCATCGAGTTCTTTTATTTTTTGGGCTCGAATCTCCTCTTTTATTGAATTTTTACTTACATAATTAAAAAAATCCTCTCTCATTATAGAATCAATAATATACTTTATTTGCTCACTATTTTTCTTAGCTGTAATTAAATTAATATTTATATCTACATTTAATTTATCAATATATATTTTTTCGTTTTGTACAATAATTTTTTTCCCAATATTTTCCTTAAAATTGAATATATCTGTATAAAAATCATGTATTTGTTGTAATTCAAATTGGAGTGTTTTCTCTATATTTTTAAAAAAATCTTCATATTCCTCTTTTTTATGATCTGATATTTCATCTAATGTTACATTTAAATCTGTTGTTATAGAGAATAAATGAATAATATTTTTATAATAAACCCAAATAGATGCATAATCTATATTATTTACATCATTTATACTTTTTTCCTTAAAAAAGTCTCTTATAAATTCAATATTATCATTGATTTTAGCATCATGTTCTAATAATTTATGTGCTTGTCTCCCTAAATAACTGTAATTTTTATATTTTATTTCCAATAATACAAGGGTTAAATATCTCCAAATATAATATTTATTTTCATTTTCAATATTGATTTCTAATTTTAAATTTTGTTCATCCCAATTATTTTTTCTCTCATAATAATATATTGTGTGCTTATCATCTTTATTATTTTTTATATCCTCAACAATATTTTTTATAATTATAATAATTTTATTAAATGTTTTCTTCTCATCACTATTTAAATTTAACTTATATATCTCGTTTAATAAATTTGAAGCTCTCTCTTTAAAACTATTAAAATCAATCCTTAATGTATCATCAAATATCTCATTTAAAAATTTAAATATAATAGATTTATTGTAGTTATTTATATGACTGTATAGTATATATAATGCCTCAAAATTACATTTTTCAACTGTTTGATTGATATTTTTATATAAGCTATAGTTCTCTAAACGGGGTATTTTAATAAGATTATATGTATCACTACCAACTATAATTTTATTTGTACCATCTTTAAATTGTTGTTTCCAATTAATAGTTTTTATATTCTGCTCAACTGAGATCTGATACATTGCTAATCCTACCATTTTAAAACCGAGTGTATTATCAATAATAATATTATCGTAATTAATCCTATTATCGCGAATAGTGCTCATTATAAAATAGTGTAATAGACTATAATCATCAACAACTGAACTAATATTTTTCGTAATAAATTTTATAGATTTATATTCATCCTCTAATCTCTTCAATTTATAACTACTTTCATATGTGTAAAAAAGCATAATTCTTTTAATCCTGTTTTCGAATAAATATAATGTTTTTTCAAATGCTTCTATACTTTGACTACTAATACTTAAAAAAGAAATAATTGTATCAATTGTCTCAAATTGAACAATCTCCTCCTTAAATCTTATTTTTTCCAAATTTAAATTTGCAATTATAGCCTCATCTAACTTTTCATTCTCTTCAATTTCTCTTTCATAACTATTTAATAATTTTTTATCATTCTTACTCATGTTTTTTTTATTATTTTTATAGTTTTCTAAATCCATAATAGCGTGTTAAACTCTAACACATCCACCTCCTTGCACGAAAAAAAGCAATGTAAACTTCCTATTTTACCAACAATGTTGTTTTAACTATAAAATTTTATTTTGTAATTTTTAATATTTAATCTGCATTTTATGCTTAATCTATTATGTTTTATAATTCATCGTTTATTTTTTAGAAACCCTAATTTTAGAAAATAATTTTATAGTAAAATTTAAAATCTCCTTTATTAACAAAATTAATATTTTTTATTATATAAATTTCATTATTTTAGAGTTTTTGCTTATTTCACCTCTCTTTCTAAATAAATAAAACATTATATTTATATTGATCTATTATGTACTATACATTCTCCCTCCTTCATATATTTTTATTTAACTTAAAATAACTTTTATTTTATAAATTAATGTTTTTAAATATTATATCATCTTAAAATCAGAATATATTATTAATTTTTCTCTCTATCTCATCTTCGCTTACAAATCCAATTGCAGCACCATTATATCCGATTTTTATTGAAGTAAATAATTGTGCCCGTTTTAATGATTCTTCAGCGGATAACCCTTTACCATAAAAATATATAAAACTAGAGAATAAAGCATCTCCGGCACCTACTGAATTAATTACTTTTTCAGGTTTAACTGCATTGAAATGTTGTATTATGTTTTTTTCTCTAGTATATAATGTTGCACCGTTTTCCCCTTCCCCAACTACAATTATTTTCATCTCATATTTCTCTTTTAGTAAATATATAAATTCTTCAGTAGAACAAGGTATTCCCTCATTACTTAAAAATAGAATATCTGAATTCATTAAAAAATCTCTATTATATTCATCATTAATATCACTAAGTACATGAACATATGTTGCAATGATTTTACCGTACCTCTTTGCTTCGAATAATAATGGACGATTAAAATTAATATTACACGCAACAACAATATCAGCATCAATAATATTTTTTTGTATTATATTACAATTAATTGTTTGCACTTGAATATCTTTTAAATCACAATAAATTTGTCGACGTCCTGTTTCATTGTATAAAACAACACTTTGTGGTGTTTCTTTTAGTATTTGTAGAATATTTTCTACAGCTATCCCATCTTTCTGTAGCTGGTGTAAAATGTACTCTGATCCCATATCATTTCCAATATATGATACAAAACATAGTTTACTACCTAAGGTATGTAGTGCTTTGGAAACATTGTATCCTACACCTGCAATACTAGAATTAATACCAAAAAAAGGATAATCTATTGGATAATAATTAATAGGAAAATTTCTAACTTTTAGAGTTGTTTCAATATTAATAAGCCCTGCAATCAAAATATTCATTCTCATCTCCTTAATATAATTTATTTTATAATATATATATATCTCTAACAGCACTATACAGATCTTTAAAGTTCGACTATCTCAATAAATTATATAGGAATTGTATAAATATATTTATAAATAATGTTATTAAAATAGCTTATTTTTATCATAATTTAATTTTATATACTATTACTAAAATATTGTCCAGAAAGTATTCTTATACTATATCATTCTAACTTCTATTTTAATCATTATTTATAGTGAATCATCTATTATAAAAAATTGTGAATTTTTTATAAGCAATCTAGTAAATATGAAATATAATAATCTTGACTTTTTTTATCTTTAATTTGAATAGATATATATCTACTAAAATAAGAGTGTACACTTTTGCCAATATAATAATACAATAAATCTATTCTAAAATCTGCTTTTATATTATGATTATGTGGAGCAACCTTAAATATAAGGGACTATCATTGAAAACAAATTCAAAATAGTATTTTAACCTATGAATACATGTGAATACTTTAAGATTAAAAATATATAGCATGAATGGGTAGCTATATACCTTTTAGATAAATATTTTTAAATAACTATATTAATATTTATAAAAATAATTTAAAATTATTTTTTTTTAATCTGTATTCCTTATAAAATATCTATATTTCATTTTATCCGCAACAAATATGAACAGAATATAATATTCTAAATTAACAATGTATGTGAAATAAATATCATATATATTTATATTTGAATGAATAGATATATCTTTTTTAGCAACAATTAGTTTTTTTCTAATTCCAATATTTTTTTAAATTTTTCATAATCGCTCTCTTCATATATAACTAAGTATACCTTGATTTTATTCTTTTTTACAAACTCCTCTATTTCAGATTTTGCTATTAAAAATGCTTCTGTTTTAGGATAACCATAAATCCCACTTGATATTAAAGGAAATGCTATTGTCTTACAACTATAATTTACCGCCAATTGCATTGAATTATAATATGATTTACGAAGTTTATTTTCACAATCCTCTTTTTTATTTTCATCATAGATAGGCCCAACAGTATGAATTATATATTTTGCTCTTAGATTAAATCCTGGTGTAAGTACAGCTTCCCCTGTATTTATCGGTGCTAACTTTTTACACTCTTCACCCAATAACTCTTTACCAGCATCACGAAATATCGATCCACATACACCGCCACCTACTAATAATTCAGTATTTGCGGAATTTACTATTGCATCTACCTCCATGTTAATTAGATCCCCTTTAATAATTAGAAAATCCATTTTTACCCCTTTCAAAATTACATTATACAATATTTCTTTAAAATTTCAAAATACTTTTCCACATTAATAATATTTTTTAATTATAATTTATTATCCACATTATTACTATTTATCCACAAATTTATGCAATATAATAATTAAAATTTACCTATAATTTACTAGATTCTATAATTTTTCATATTTTTTAATATTAAATTTACAGTTTAATTATAATTTATTTTTTTCAATAATACTTATCTGATCCAATCCAAAAATATTATTTTTTTTATATATTGGATTTCCAGTCTATAATTTAATATCATATAAAAATTATGCCTATTTTATAATAATATTTAAAATCTGATAAAACTGTAGTTTTTATTTTATATTTAATTTCATAAAATCTATAAAATTATATTGTTATTGATAAGCAATTTTTTCTTTTTTTAATAATTTTTCTTTATATTCAATCCCTGCAGAGTAACCACGTAATTCACCTTTTATACTAATTACTCTATGACATGGTACTATTATTAAAATTGGATTTTTCCCTATAGCAGCTCCAATAGCTTGACCAGACATTGTATTTTTACCCATAATTTTAGTTACATTCCTACCAATATCTCTATATGTTGTTGATGTTCCGTATGGAATATCTAATAATGATTTCCATACAATATTTTGAAATTCTGTCCCTTGAAATTTAATCGGTATGCCACAAATACTTGTTTTTTTCCCATCAAAATACCTTTTTAACCATGTTTTTACTAATGCAAATACCTTTAAATTATCATTTGTTTCAATAATTTTATTTATATTATTTTTCAAAAAATGTTCTTCTCCAATCCAAAGACCAGTTAAGTTTTCACCATCGCTTCCAATAGTAATTAAACCTATGTATTTCGATTCGTAAGTTGTTATATATAGCATTATTATTCCTCCACTACCATGATGTTTACCATAACATTCAGTTTTTTATTATTTTTCCATCTAACATATAATTATACTCTAATTAATAATAGTTATATTTATACATAATTTTTAACCACATGAATTTTGTTTTATATTTACTACTTCTCTAAATACATTCATAACATTTCAAATTCTTTTTTCGTAAAATAATAAAAATTTTAATAAAAAAATGGCCTTGCACGTTTTTCTCAAGACCTTCCCATTAATATTATTTTTGATCTCTCTCTTCAAATATTTTTTTAGCTACATTAAGTGCATTTAATACTTTTGGGAAACCTGTATATGGTAATAGATGAACTATTGCACCTACAATCTCTTCTGGAGTAAGTCCTACATTTAGACCAGAGTTAATATGAATTGCAATTTGCGGCATCCCTTGTGATACAAGACTTGATATTGTAACAAGTACTTTTTGTTTATTGTCAAGTCCTGCACGCGAATAGATTTCACCAAATGCAAATTCTACAACATATCTTGGTAAATCTGGAGCAAGTTCTGCATACGCTTCACCAATCTCCATCTCACCTGTTGGCATATCTTTGCTATGAGATCTAGTGAACTCTTGTATTTTTTTTATCCCTTTTTCATATAATTCCTGCGACATTAATATTATATCTCCTTTTTTTTGTTTTTTATAAAATAATCTAGTTAATATTATATCATATTTTTTACTTTTTTTAAATAGATAAAATTATATTTATTTCTATATTTCATCTATCCCTATATCTTTCAAATATTTATAGCTCTTATTATAAACTTTATTGAGTTTTTATTAATTTTTAATATGCTTTATAATATTAATTATATCATACTTGTTTTAATTTTTATATTTTTATAAAAAAAGGATAAACGTTTTCACATTTATCCTAAAAATATCTTCTATATACGATTATTCTATTATAGTTCTATTAAAGGTTGATCTAGTGCTTTCACTGTACAACGAAAACTCTTTATTTACATTCTATTATAGTTCTATTAAAGGAAATAGAACTATATTACAACTTGTTTTATTAAGCAATATAAAATATGCACTTTTTTTATTCCATCCAAATCAAATTTATTATATTCGTCTCTTATTTCATAATTTTTTATTTTCATCATCAGTTGTAATATATTTTTCTGAAAATTTTATTAATATTATAATTAATTCATCTACAATATTTTTTATTGTTTATTTAAATTAATTAAATCTAAATTATTATTATTTAAAATTATTTACTCAAAATTATATTTTTAGATTAAATTAAAAAAAATCTTTATTTTGATTTAGGTTTTAACATAATTGTTATCTCGTTTTCTTTATCATATTTTTCTGCAATTAAAATACAATAGTTTAATATCTCAACTGCACTACCATGTGTGTCAATATATAATTCTTTTCCTAATTGGTACGGTGCTAACATTCCAGTGTCAGTATTATTGATTCTTTTATTTTTTAAACTTTCAAAATCCTTATGATTTATTAAAGATTTAAATATCTCTTTATCTAAATGATAACATACTGTAGAAATTATTTTCAATAATTCTCTCCATGAATCAATAGAATGTTCCTCATCAGCAATAATAACTTTTCTTGGAATTTCCCCTGTAAAATTAATATTATCTGTAATATTATATTCCATATTATAATCAAATTCTTTTTCTGAAATAAAGTTTTTGTTATATTCTTCTGGTAAATTCCATATTTCTTTTGCCATTTCATACAATTTTTCAGCTCTATCTTTTATAGATTTTTCATCCCACTCTAAATAATCACTAATATTTCTACTTATAGCAATATTAGATTTTGATAAAATCTCTTTTTTTTCTTTAAAATTATTATTTGATAGATTGCTATTATATGCTGTTAATGTTAAATTTCCGATTGTATGTAAAAATTTATTGTAAATTTCATCAAATTTTTTTCCTAAATTTGCTTTCCAAGCTGCATTAAGTTTTTGCGGCATTATATGCTCTATTGTTATATCGTTTGATATATTAATAACTTCTTTATTTTTATATTTTTCCAATTGATACAGTGTATACATATCTATTTTTTTTGATCCATAAAATTTTTTAGTTATAAACATTTCTTTAAATTCATCATTCCTTGGAAATAAAGCCGTTCCCGTTTTATTCGCTAGTATTTCTAATACTTTTTCTTTATAAATTGTCTTTTTATTTTTTTCTAAATCTGAAGGAAATGATGCAAAAATTTTATTAAGTGCATTTGTAGCATATCCACAAATCATTCTTCTGTATAAATACGATATAAATATTTTTAATATATTTTCTAATTCTTCTCTCTCTATTTTTTTATCTTCAAAACATTTTTTAAATAAAAATAACAATGTTGGATAAATAACAGTTGATTTTAATTGTTGAATCTGAACAAGCAAATCATTTAAATATTTATGATCACTTGTCCCTAATAAAAACCAAGAATAATATTTTGAATAATTTAATAATTCATCTAATACAATTTCTTCATTTACTTTTGAATTTTTTATAACATACTCTTTAAACTCAATATAAACATCTAATTTTACAGGTATTTTTCCAGTTTTCATAGTTAAGTAATCTCTTACATAATCAGATATTTTTGAATTAGTTATTTTTTTTTCAATTTCTAACCAATATTTATTATATAATCGTTCCTGTTTTTCATAAGTATGATTCATTAATAAATAGTTTCTTATTAAATCCGCTTGAGTTAAAGATAAACCTGTTGAATTTAAGCTTTCAAATATCATTTGAGGATTTTCAGATTTTTTACCTTTTTCAAGTGATATGAATACAATATCTATATAGTTTAGTGCGTCATATAGCTTTAAACAATCAATTTTTGATTGTTTTATTAAATCAATAAATGCTAAATAATTATTAATTATATTTGAATCTGTGATGTTTTCTATCTCTTTTTCTTCTAATATATCTTCAAATGATTTTCTATCACTTTCAATTGATTTTAATTTAATTTTATATTTTTCCGGTACATGTCTATTTATTAAAAAGCTTTCATTTATATCTTGCTTTTTAGACTCATCTACTATTAAAGTATGTAATGCCTTAATCAAAAGCATCATACTTGTTATTCTTTGTTGCCCATCTATTAAAATATATTCTGTAAATGTAGGTAGTGTTTTTTCTACAACATAAACAATTGTGCCTAGAAAATGCTCAATTTCATTGTTAGATTTTGCAATATTTTCTATATCTTTAAATAGTCTCTCGCACTGATTTCTCTTCCAATCATAATTTCTTTGATAAACAGGTATATTAAAAGTTTTTTTATTAGCACCAATTAATTCTAATAATCTTATTTTTCCAGCGTCCATTTTTTCACCCTTTTATTTATTTTTGGGTTTCATCTATCTCTGTATTTTTCAATATTTTTTACTTATCATCTATACTATACCATTAAATTATAAATTTCCTTTATTTTATTGTATAATTTAGTTTTTATTAATTTTAATATGCTTTATAATATTAATTATATCATACTTGTTTTAATTTTTATATTTTTATAAAAAAGGATAAATGTTTTCACATTTATTCTAAAAATATCTTCCATTTACGATTATTCTATTATAGTTCTATTAAAGGTTTGAAATGATTTTGTATAACCTGGTTTTGCCTACATTTACATTCTATTATAGTTCTATTAAAGGTACGCAATTCTGACGCTATCTGAATAGCTCCTTGAGTTTACATTCTATTATAGTTCTATTAAAGGAAAAAAGAAAGAAAATAATTATGAATATTTTTTAATGTTTACATTCTATTATAGTTCTATTAAAGGTGCAAGCAAAAAAGCAAGCCCTTGACAGCTTGCTTTGTTTACATTCTATTATAGTTCTATTAAAGGCAGCCTCCTCCAAAGAACTTGAAGTAAAACCTTAAGTTTACATTCTATTATAGTTCTATTAAAGGTTTTACGCCCTCAAACATTAGCAGAACATGGTAATGGTTTACATTCTATTATAGTTCTATTAAAGGTCACCTATAGCATATCGTATATTCAAATTT
>JAAYPW010000123.1 GCA_012519615.1 Fusobacteriota bacterium | reverse complement strand
TATTTTAAGGAGGAGATAATATTGGCTGGACATAGTAAATGGGCAAATATACAACATAGAAAAGGTAGACAAGATGCTGCAAGAGGGCGTATGTTTACTAAAATCGGAAAAGAATTAACTGTTGCTGCTAAAATGGGTGGCGGAGATATTAACTTTAATCCGCGATTAAGAATGGCATATGATAAAGCCAAAAATGCAAATATGCCAAAAGATAATATTGAAAGAGCAATAAAAAAAGGTACTGGAGAACTAGATGGTGTAGATTACGTAGAAATTAGATACGAAGGATATGGACCTGAAGGGGTAGCTGTAATTGTTGACGTACTTACTGATAATAAAAATAGAAGTGCTGCATCAGTAAGATCTATTTTTTCAAAAAATGGTGGTAATCTTGGAGAAACAGGTGCAGTTGGGTGGATGTTTAATAGAAAAGGTGTAATAAATGTAATGAAAACAGTAATAGATGAAGAAAAGCTTATGGAAATTGCACTAGATAATGGAGCAGAAGATATAAAAGATGAAGGGGAAAATTTTGTAGTACATACAGAACCAACAGAGTATGAAAATGTAAAAAAAGCTTTAGAAGATGCTAAAATAGAGATTGATTTTTCTGAAGTAACATTTGTACCTGAAAATACAGTTCAAATTACAAATGAAGATACAGCAAAACAAGTTTTAAAACTTTATGAAAAATTAGAAGAAGATGATGATGTACAAAATGTATATGCAAATTTTGAAATAGATGACGATTTAATGGAAAAACTTATATAGATAACATAAAAATTATAAGGGTGACATTTAATGAGTCATCCTTTCTAATTTGAGGTGTATTAATGGAAACAAACGATAATATTATGATAAAAGAGTATGAAATACTATATCACGATATAAAAGAGATTAAAATAAAAAATCTCGGTGAAAAAACACTTGATAAACTAAAAAAATATGGAATTACTAGATTAATAGACTTCTTATATCACTTTCCTAGAACATATGAAGATAGATCAAATTATAAAAAAATAAGAGATCTTTTAAATAATGAGTATATAAGTATAAAAGGGGAAGTGATTGAGGCAAAAGTAATAAGAACACGTACTTATAAAAGCATGTTTAAAATAGTAGTTTCAGATGGATATGGAACTATTGAAGCAGTATGGTTTAAGATGCCGTATCTTGTAAATACAATTAAAGTAGGTATGGAAGTTTTATTAAATGGAACTGTAAAAAAAGAGTATATATATAAAATGGTTAATCCCGGTTATCAAATTATAGAAGATAATGGGGATATTAACTTATCTATAATACCGGTATATACATTGCCTCAATCAATAAGTCAAACAATTTATATTAAAATTATAAAACAAGTGATAGAATATTATATTGAGAGTTTACATGAGATATTTCCAATAGAATTTATAGATAAATTTAATTTACCAAGTAGAATTGAAACAATAAAAAAAATACATTTTCCTGAAAAACTAGACGAAGTTTATAATTATAAAAGAAGAATTGCCACAGAAGAGATCTTTATTTTAGAGATGGGAATTTTACAAAAAAGATTTGAATACGAATCTATAAATTCTGTTTTATATAACTTAGAAGATAAAAAAAATCTTGTTAAAAAATATTTAGAGAGTTTGAAATTTGAATTAACAAGGGCACAAAAAAAAGTTATATCTGAAATATATAATGATTTAAATAGTGGAAAAATAAGTAATAGGCTAATTCAAGGTGATGTTGGATCTGGAAAAACAGTAGTTGCTATAATTCTACTGCTTTATATGATTGATAATGGATATCAAGGTGTATTAATGGCGCCAACTGAAATTTTAGCAGAACAACATTTCTTGGGAAATATGGATATTTTTAATAATTTAGGTATAAAAATAGAAATTTTAACAGGAAGTGTAAAAGGAAAAAAAAGAAAACAAATTTTAGATGAATTGGAACAAGGGGTAATAAATTTAATAATAGGGACACATGCATTAATAGAGGATAATGTTAAATTTAAAAAACTAGGTCTTGTTGTAATAGATGAACAACATAAATTTGGTGTAGAACAGAGAAAAAAATTACGAGAAAAGGGGATTATAAGTAATATTGCTGTAATGAGCGCCACACCGATTCCAAGGTCTTTAGCCCTTAGTATATATGGTGATTTAGATGTATCTATAATAGATGAACTGCCTCCAAATAGAAAGGATATTAAAACTAAATGGATAAATAGTGAAAATTTAAAAGAAAAAATGTTTAATTTTTTAAAAACTAAATTAGAAGAGGGGCGTCAAATATACTTTGTAACACCTCTTATTGAGGAAACAGAAACTGGAAAGTGGTATTCCACAGAAGATGTATATAATATGATTAGTGAAAAAGGTTTTGGAAAGTATAATATTGGGATATTACACGGAAAAATGAAAAGTGAAGAGAAAGATGCTATTATGACTAATTTTAAGAAACACAAATTAGATATTTTAATATCGACTACGGTTATTGAAGTTGGAGTAGATGTTCCTAATGCTGCTATTATGGTAATAATAGATTCAAATAAATTTGGATTATCGCAATTACATCAATTAAGAGGTAGAGTAGGACGTGGCGAACATCAATCTTATTGTTTTTTAGTGACGAATACAACAAATGAGGTCTCTATAGAGAGAATGAAAATAATGGAAAAAACTAATGATGGTTTTAAAATTGCAGAGGAAGACTTAAAGTTAAGAAAATCAGGAGAAATTTTTGGAAAAAAACAAAGTGGTATTTCAGATATAAAATATGTAGATGTAGTAAGAGATATTAAACTTATAAAAAATGTAAGAGATGAAGTTATTAATTATTTAAAAAAAACAAAAGGTGTTGTAGAAAATCCTATATTAAAAATAGAAATAACAGAAAAATTTAACAAAGACAAGGAGAACAATAATGAATAAAGAAAAAAAAATTTATTTACTACCGATATTTCTTATTTTAGCAATTGTACCAATTATAGTTTTTTATAAAGATATCCCTTTAGAGGGGATATTATATGGTGCATGGCCTGTTAATGAGAGAAATTCTGATTTCTTTTCATATTATAAAATGAGAACGCTATTAGCACTAACTTTACTAAGTTCAATAAGCTTTATTTACTATATTTATAAAGAGAAAGAGATCAAAAACTATATATATAATATTCCACTAGTTGGATATATGATTTTAATCTTTTTTTCAAGTATTTTATCAAATTATAAACCAGTTTCTTTAAATGGAGTAGCAGATAGATATGAGGGAATGTATGTATTACTTGCATATGTTCTTCTGGCTATTATAGTAAATATTATGGTTAAAAATGAATTTGATATAAAGATTATTTTGGCCGGACTATTTATATCAACAACTATAATTACAATTATTGGTATATTTCAATATTTTGGAGAAGTTAAAGAGGTTAATTTAGATTTTTTCAGAAGCGATTTTGGAAAAGAGCTTATACTACCAAAAAGCTTAAAGCATTTTGCTAAAAATCTAGAATTTCGTTTTGGGAAACACACAATATATAGTACACTTTATAATACAAACTATGTTGGAAGTTTTATATTAATGCCGTTATTTATATGTTTATCTTTAGTTTTAACACATATTAAAAACTGGAGATATAAGCTAATGGGAATATTATTTCTATTTTTAGTATTTTCAAACTTTATCGGATGTAGATCTCGTGCAGGTTTCGTAGGAGGAATAGTTGCATTAATAGTATTTTTTGTAATATATTTATCAAATAAAATGGTAAATGAGTATAAAAATGATAGGAAATTAAAAAACTTTATTATGAAAAATATTGATATTATCATTATATTTTTAGGATTTTTTCTAATTGCATTTTCTCTTAATATGTACTCTGAAAAATCTTTATTTAAACAAATAACAAAATTAAAAAAGGATATATTAATAACAACAGACTCTGAAAAAGAGCTAAAAATAGAAAAAAAAGTGATTATAAAAAAAATAGATTTTAAATCTGAGAAAATAGATTTATATCTAACAAATAATGAAAAATTAGTAATAAAATATGATCTAGATACAGAACAAATTATATTTGAAAATAAAAATGGCGATGTATTAAAAACAAATAAATATAATAGTGGTGAAATTGAGATTGTAAATGAGAATTTAAAGGAAATTTCACTTAAATTTAGAAAAATACAGGTAAAAAATGATATATATAAACTATTGGAGATAAATATTGAGGACTATAAATTTGAGATATTTTTAACTAATGATGGATTTAGACTGTATAACTCCTCTGATAATGAACTATATTTACCACAAAAAATAGAGAGCGTTAAAATATTAGACGGGAAAGAGAGAGTGGGTTCATCAAGGGGATATATATACGGAAGATCAATTCCGTTACTTAGAAAAACTTTATTGCTAGGCTATGGTGCAGATACATATTCTATTGTATTTCCTCAAGAGGATTCATTAGGTAAAATATTAGCATATAAAACAGAACATAAAGTGATAGATAAACCACATAATTTATATTTACAAATTGGGATAAATACAGGTGTATTATCGTTACTTATAAATTTATTTATATATATATATTATTTTATAACAAGTATTATCCTATATATAAAAATTAAGGAGTACGATCTATGTTATGCAGTGGGACTTGGTAGCTTTGTAGGAATAACAGGATATCTTATAGCAGGTATATTTAATGATAGTATAATTTCAGTTGCGCCGGTATTTTGGATTATTTTAGGTCTAGGAATTGCAATAAATAATATAATAAAAAATAAAACAGCGAGTTAAGTATATATTTATATAATTTTTTTTACAATTTACTTGTTAATCTATGATAACTTCCCCTCTCTATACTGGAAAAGGGGGAGTTTTTATTTATAATGTAACTATAAAATATAAATTTAGTTTTATATAAAAATGTTAATTTAAAATATATAATTTTATTCTGTATTATATATTATATCAGTATTTTTTATTTAATGTCTGTTAGAACATAAAATATTAAAAACACTTATTTTTTATAAAAAATTTTGTGAAAGAAAAATATTAACTAAAGTATTAAAAAGCTTTAAAAAACAGGTATTTAATCTAGTTTTTAAATATTTTATACTAAATAAAAAATTGTAATTTTTATTTAATATATGTGGTGATTAGAGATATTGTCTTTATTTTTTTTAATATAATTTAGTTTAGAATATAGTTATAATAGCAAAATAATAACAAAATAAAGATTGAAATTTAGAAAATAGTATAGATTAATAATATTTTTTAAACTAAATTTCTCTTATTTTCTATATATTATATTTGAAAAAGCGTAAAATCTTATTTTAGAAATTATGAAGTTCAAACACTATAAAATGATTTTTTAATAATTAATTGAAAAATTGAATTTTTTATTTAAAAAAATAAGTGAAAATTTAAATATAAAATCAATTGAAATTGAATTAATTATATGTTATAATAGATCATATAAATTAGAAAAAAAGGGGTGTATCTTTTAATGAAAATAATGGCTCTTATTTTAGCTGCTGGTAAAGGTACAAGAATGAAATCTTCTAAAACAAAAGTTATGCATGAAGTAAATGGGATACCGATGATTGGAAAGATAGATTCAATATTAACAAAATCAGGTATAGAGGAGAAATTATATATTTTAGGACATAAAAAAGAGGATATATTATTAAAATATAGTGATTTTTCGTATGTTGTACAAGAGGAACAATTAGGAACAGCACATGCGGTTATGGTTGCAAGGGGTAGAATAACTTGTGATATAGATAATGTTTTGATTTTATGTGGTGATACTCCATTAATAAGGGAAGAAACTATAAACAAAATTATTGGTAATCATATAAGTAACAATTCATCTGTAACAATACTAACTACAGAGTTTGACAACCCTTTTGGATATGGGAGAATTGTTAAAAATGATAAAAATAATGTAATTGCTATTGTTGAAGAGCAAGAAGCAGATAATGAAACTAAAAAAATTAAAGAGATAAATACTGGGATATACTGCTTTAAAAGGGAAAAACTTCTTGAAGCTTTGGAAAATATAGATAATAATAACTCTAAAGGGGAATATTATCTTACAGATGCAATAGCTTATTTATCGAAGAAAAATGAGATTATTCAATCAATAAATGTAGAAAATAATATTGAAGTTATGGGGATAAATACAAAAGTTGAGCTAGAGATAGCAACTAGAGAATTAAGAGAAAGAAAAAACATAGAACTTATGCAAAATGGTGTTATTTTAATAGATAAAAATACAGTTTATATTGAAGAAAATGTAATTATAGATGAAGATACAATTATTTATCCGAATGTAACTATAATAGGTAATACAGAAATTGGTAAAAATTGTAAAATTTTATCAAATTCTAGAATAGAAAATTCTATTATAAAAGATAATGTAAAAATAGATGCTTCTGTAATTGAAGACAGCATAATTGATGATGGCGTAACTATGGGACCTTTTGCACACTTAAGACCAAAATCAGAATTAGGGAAAAATGTTCATATTGGAAACTTTGTAGAGGTTAAAAAATCAAAATTAGAAGATGGAGTGAAAGCCGGACATTTAACATATATTGGTGATGCAGTAATTGGTGAGAAAACAAATATTGGTGCTGGTACAATTACTTGTAATTATGATGGGAAAAATAAATTTCAGACAAAAATTGGTAAAAATGTATTTGTGGGAAGTAATACAAAATTTGTAGCACCAGTAAATATTGAAAATAATGTATATATTGGAGCAGGATCTACAATTACAAAAGATGTGAATGAGAATTCACTAGCAATTTCAAGAGAAAAGCAAGTTGAGATAAAGAATTGGGTATTAAGAAAGCAATCAAAATAATTATAATATATAAGGAGGACGAAAATTGAAAATATTTTCAGGGACGTCAAATAAAACTTTGGCTCAAAAGATAGCTTATAAATTAGGAATGCCTTTAGGTAATTCAGAAATTGTAAGATTCCAAGATGGAGAGGTATACGCTAGAATTGATGAGACAGTAAGAGGTGAGACAGTTTTTGTTGTTCAATCTACATCTAATCCAGTAAATGAAAATCTGATGGAGCTTCTAATATTCGTAGATGCGTTAAAAAGGGCATCAGCTAAAGCAATAGTTGCAGTTATACCGTATTATGGATATGCAAGACAAGATAGAAAAGCACTACCTAGAGAACCAATTACAGCAAAATTAGTTGCAGATCTTTTAACTTCTGCAGGTGCAACAAGAGTAATGATGATGGATCTACACGCAAGACAAATACAAGGTTTTTTTGATATTCCAGCGGATCATATGGAAGCAATGCCTTTACTAGTAAATTATTTTGTAAGTAAGGGACTGCACGGTGATGACGTTGTTGTTGTATCTCCAGATGTTGGCGGAGTTAAAAGAGCTAGAAAATTAGCAGAATGGTTAAATACAAGTATTGCTATTATAGATAAAAGAAGACCAAAACCTAATGTTTCGGAAGTTATGAACATAATCGGGGATATTGAAGGTAAAAAAGCAATTTTTATAGATGATATGATTGATACTGCAGGGACAATTACAAATGGAGTAAAAGCTATCTTACAAAGAGGAGCAAAAGAAGCATACGCATGTTGTACTCATGCTCTTTTTTCAGGTCCAGCTGTAGAACGATTAAAGAATACACCGTTAAAAGAGATAGTTATAACAGATACAATAGAGTTACCTGAAGATAAAAAAATGGACAACTTAACAATATTATCAGTAGATGTATTATTATCAGAAGCTATTAGAAGAGTATATAATAATGAATCTTTAAGTCAATTATTCGAGCATAAAATGAAATCAAATATTTAAATCTCAAATAATGGAGGTAATCTTATGTCAGAATTACGAAAAGATCCAGTAAGTAAAAGATGGGTTATTTTTTCTGAAGAGAGAGGGAATAGACCAAATCAATATGATAAAGAGAATGAAGAGGAACATAATTCAACTGAAGACATTTCAAAATGTCCATTCTGCGAAGGTAAAGAAAAAAAATCTGGTGATGAGATTCTAGCGTATGAAAAAATTCACAACCGTGAACCAAATTCTCCCGGTTGGTGGGTAAGGGTACTGGAAAACAAGTTCCCAGCTCTTACATCAAAAGGGGCAACTCTAAAAAAAGGTGTAGGGATATATGATAAGATGAGTGGTAATGGACGACATGAGATTATTGTAGAAACTCCAAAACATTATGATAATTTACCTGATTTGGGAGAAAATGAAATTGAAAAAGTAATATATGCTTATAGAGATAGATATACTGATATTGCAAAAGATAATAATATAAAATATATACTTATATTTAAAAATTTTGGACGTGATGCAGGTGCTTCGCTGGAACACTCACATTCACAGCTAATTGCAACACCAGTAATACCCAAAAAAGTAGAAACAGAACTTCATGGTGCAAAAGATTATTATAGATTTAGAGATAGGTGTGTTTTCTGTGATATTATTACACAAGAATTAGCAGATAACGAGAGAATAATTGAAGAAAATGAATTGTTTATATCATTTGTCTACTATGCAGGGAGATTTCCATACGAGATATGGATTTTACCAAAACAGCACTCAGCAAAATTTGAACTTATAAATAAAAAAGAGGTAAAAGATCTTGCTAGTATATTAAAAAATACATTACAAAGAGTAAAAAAACTGCTTGGTAATCCCCATTATAATTTTGTAATACATACATTACCAATAAAAGAAAATGATACTTTTTATTTTCATTGGCACATAGAGATAATGCCAAAACTTACTAAAGTTGCTGGTTTTGAATGGGGAACAGGATTTTATATTAATCCAGTATTACCAGAAGTGGGTGCTAAATATTTAAGAGAATGTAAAATAGATTAATTAAATTTATAAAAAATCCTTTTTTTTAAAGGATTTTTCTTTATAGTAGAGTATATAATATAGAGAGAATTTATTATAAAAGGAGAGGATAATATGTTTAAAAACATTAAAGTAAAAACAAAAATACTGCTTGGTTTCTCTTTAGTTTTGTTAATCGCTATAATAATAGGGACAATTGCAGTTGTAAACATGAATAAAGTAAAAAATGATATGAAATTACTTACAGATGTGAGACTTATTCAAATGGAACATTCAGTAGCACTAGAAGAATACGTATCTGCAGGGATGTATGCAATGAGAGGGTATAATTTTACTTATAATAAAGCAGACTTAGTTGAAGGAAAAAAACAATTTGATTTAGCAATAAAAGAACTTAATTTTTTAAAAGATTTAGCTAAAAACCAAACGAAGAACGTACCAAAACTTATAGAAAAACTTCCAAATATAGAAAAATATCTAAATGAATATATTTCAGGAATAGATGAAACAGAACATGTAGTAAATGCAAAAGAAAAACTAGGATTAAATTTAACTCAAACAGAGGAGATATATTTAAAAACAATTTCAGAATTTATAAAAATGCATAGTAACGAGTTAAGAATAGATCTTCAAAATAGATC
>JAAYPW010000122.1 GCA_012519615.1 Fusobacteriota bacterium | reverse complement strand
TGCTGTCCTTTAGATAGTGGGAGGAAGAAAAACCTCCTAACCTCCAAATGAAAACTGTACCTTGACAATTAAATAACCCAGAGTATGAAGAATACTTTTATATGAATGTGCCATGACGAATATCCGAGCATATCTTTAATAGTCATACAAGGCTATGTCAAACAAGGCAAGTCCTTAGGAAGGCTAGGTTTTGCCTGCGGAAGATTGAAGCTGGCAAGAGTAAAATTCCCTATCAAGTAAATGGTAAAAGACAGCAAAAGATTAGGATTTACTACAACTGCATAGGAGCAATAGATATTCCAAAAAAAAGTAAAACGGCATAGCCAATAAGCGACTATGCCGGATTTTTTAATAACTCATATCCCTAAGGTAAAAGCAGCATTTTTAGCTACTCTTCCTAAATATATATTATACTGTTGTATTATTTTCTGGTCCTGTTCTTTTTACTACAGGCATAAGAGCTCTTGTATCATCTCCGTCTTTATTTGTTGCTACTACTGGTAGATCATAATCACCAACTGGTAAAGAATATCTAAAACTAAATGTACCATCCTCTTTTAGTTTAATATTTTTACCTAATACATTAACTGTAGCATCTGGTTCTGTCGCACCGTACAGTATTAATTCAGTACCAACTCTTAACCAAAAATCTTTTTTCGAAGCTTTTCCCTCTGTTTTAATTATATTTCCTTTTGCAACTGATAAGCTACCTGCTGTTAAACTACTTACAGACAAGCTGCCTGCTGAAAGACTTCCCATTGCAAGAGAACCCATTGTTTTTTCCAGATGTGAAAGTAGTTGTTCACGACGAGAAGTTTTTTCCATAAGCAGTCTTCTTACTAATCTTCCTGCCATCTCTTCAGAACTTCCTAACATTGCTCCTGATGCACCTATTCCACCTACCCATTTACCATTTACTATTCTTCCTTTTGATGATCTTTCAAGTATTTTTTTGAAATACTCCTCTACAATCATCCATTCTTCATCAATATTATTAGAGATAAAGTCACTTGCTGTAGCTACTATATTTGATCTTAAAGCTACTATAAATTCACCATCTTGTGATTTAAATCCAAAGTCTGCAATATAAGTTGCTTTTGAATTTAATCCACCAATAAACCAATCTCTTGTGTTTTCAGGTAATTCTAAATCAAAATAACTGTTTGCATTGTTTCCATTAAAGTCTTTTAAAGTTACATCATACACTCTAATAGCTGGTTTTGCACCATTTAGTTTATCACCATATGTATTTCTTAATTCTTCTATTTTTGAATTAGTAATTTCCCAATACGCATAAACCCATTGAGGATTTTTTGGCATTAATACCATTGTATTTTCATTATAAAATTCTGGTAACGGATCCCCGTCGAAAAATGGTGAGCTTGTTAATTGTACATGCTCTTCCACTGGTTGTCTATTTTCTTTTGTAAAATCTAGACTTGATGGTAATTTTTTATCTGATGCACCTATTCCGATAACCGGTGAACCTAAATCAAATAAATTAGCCTCTAATTTAGCTTTTCCTTCATCAAGCATAATAGAACTTAAAGCCTCTTTTAATTCCTCTTTTGACATCTCTGTTCTACCTTTTATTTCATATTCTCTTGCTAAATCATATAAATCTTCTTTTGTAAGCGTTTCTAAATCTTTTATCGCCATAAAAATCTCCTCCTATTTCTATCTGTATAGATTAAGAACAATATAACCTATATCGACATGAAAATAGTTTATAACATTTTTTAAAATTTGTCAACAACTCTTTTTTTAACAACTTAATTAGATTATATTAGTATTATTTTTATTAATAGAAAAACTAACAGTTGTCCCTTTACCAAATTCACTTTTTATTATAAGCTCCTCTTTATAATAATCTAATACATTTTTTACAATAGCAAGTCCTAAACCTAAACCACTATAAGTTCTAGTATCTCCTTCATCACCTTGCTTAAAACTAGCAAAAATTTCTTTTTGTTTCTCTTTTTCAATCCCAATTCCTTCATCTTTTATATATATTCTATATTTATCATCAGTTTCTACCACATCAATATATATATTAGGATTCTCTTTAGAAAATTTTATACTATTAGAAAGGAGATTAATTATTACATGTTTTATCGCCTCAATATCTCCATATACATTCATATAACTATTAGGATATTTTTTATGAATTTTAATTTTTCCTTTACTTATAGTAGTCTCTAAATTTTCCAAAGCTCCACTTATAGATTCTAACAAATTAAAATTATTATCGTGAAAATTATATTTTTCATTTTCATATGCAGAATACATTAATAAATTCTCTATAATTCCGTTTAATCTTTCTATGCTACACATCATTACAATTAGAGCTTTTCGCTGCATTACGGAGATATCTCCTAAATTTGAATGATTTAACATCATATCTGCATAACCTTTTATTGATAATAATGGACTTTTTAATTCGTGGTTTACATTAGATATAAATATATTTTTTATAGCCTGACTCTGTTTTAATTCATCAAGTGTTTTTTCATTTTTTTCATTTTCTTTTAATAATTTAAAATACAATTCGCGATTTTCACAAGCAAGTGTAATCATCTTAGAGTATGTATTTGCAGCATTTTTAATATCTTCATACATTTTTAATTCATTATCTAAAATTAATATACCGTATAGTTTATTTTTTTCTTTAATTTTACTTGATATTAATGGAATTATATAAGGTTTTTGTAAATAGTCTTTCCATTCAAAATATTTTTCATCAACAACTTCATATATCTCATTTTTTATAATTTTATTAAAAAAGTTTTCGGTTAAAGTTATTTTACTGTTTTCTGGCATATCACTTCCTAATTTTGATTTAATTTCAAGGCATTCCATATTTTTTACTTCGTAATATAGTACCTTCTTTATATTTAGTCCTTCACGAATTCCTTTTACAATTATTTTATAAAATTTATCGTCTATTATATTTTCTGACATATTAACAATTAAATAATATAAATTAGATATTTCTGATATTCTTCTTGTTAAATTTTTATTTACATTAAATATACTCAGATTTTTTCTTTCCATCTCTTCTTGAGCTGTTTTTAATTCTTTATTTGTTTTTTTTAACTTTTCTGAATTTCTATAGTTTTCTATATTTACTTCTTCTATTTCTTTCAATTTCTTTTGAAGATTTTCCAATACTTCCTCAAAATATTTTGCCAAAACACCAATTTCATCATTTCTATCTAGAAATTCTGAAAAATCGATTTGAAAATTACCATCTTTTAGAGTTATAATTTTCATTGTTAAATTTTTAATTGATATTATAATTGATTCTAATACATTTGCAGATACCATTGCAACAGCTGAAAAAAATATAAATAGAATCATAAATAAAAATATTGACATTTTTTTTAATTCTTTTAAAATTTCTAATTTACTTACTGCTATGTACAAATTTCCAATAAATTTATTATTATCATTATTTATATTATCCGATTTATCAAATCTACTTACATTTAAAATTTTTTTATTTACTAAGTTATTAAAAATATCTATTCTTGAAATTTTAAATGTTTCATCATTAATTTCAAAAGTTCTAAACTTATCATCTATTCGATTTGTTTTTAATCCTGTTTTTATAGAATCAATCTGCGTATGTTTAGAAAATGTAGAAGCAATATATTCCTGATATGGATCAAACATTATTAAATCACATTTTAAATTTTCTTTAAAATAATTTAAAAATTTATCATCTATTTTTAATTGAACATAAACTCCACCAGTATATCCTGTTCTTAATCCCGATAGTATTGGTGAATAACCTCTAATATATAAATTATTCTTTTCATAAAAATACTCAATTTTTTCTTGAAACATATCTCTTGAAAAATCATAAGAAAATTCTTTTTTAAAATCATTATCTCTACTATCATCTACTATAAAACCATATTCATTTAAAACAATTACATTAATCTCTGGATCCATCGGAAAATTTTCTTTAATATTTCTCTCTAACTCATTCATGAAATCTGCATAACTGTATTTATTCCATATATCATTAAAAATATTATCAGTTATAAATTGACCATTTTCTATTTCGCTCATATTTTTTGTAGTTAGATAATTCTTTAAAAATATATTTTCTGATAATATTTTACTTTCCCTTTGCACCTTTGTGCTAAAATCATCTAATAAGTATAAGAATAACTTTCTTTTTTGTATAATTTCCATATCAAATCGTTTTTCTACGTTTTTATGTACTGTGGCCAGTGTAAGTCCGTAAGCAACCGTAAGCATTACTATAACTGCAATCATTGCTGCAGTTAAGAATTTTGTTTTAATACTTATATTTACTTTACTTATAATATTATTTTTTATAACCATATTTACTCTTCTCCTAATTAATATAAAATATTTTAAAGAATTTATTTGACTTTATAAAAATAATCAGCTATTATTTATATATGAATTACATTTTATTATAACATATTTTTATTAAAAAAAACAATGTTTCTAATTTATTTTATTACTTTTTTCTAATATGTCATTATTTCAATTTATTTGTACTTTTTTTTACATTTTTTTACATGCATAATTTTATTTTATAAATAAGAAGGTGTGATAAATTTGAATTTTATATTCCACAATCGATATATTTATTTATTTATTTTATCTATATTATTATTTTCAAACTTATTTAGTAATACTTTACCGGAATCTAAAACTGACAAAAATAAAATTTTGATTAATGGTTATATTACTGATTCAAATAAAATTCCAATAAAAGATGCTGCTGTATCTATTCGCGTTAACAAAACAGAAAAAATTGTTTATACCAATGAAATTGGATATTACGAAGCACTAACCGCATATGGTGTTGTTATTGTTAAGTTGTCGAAAAATGGTTTTAAATCAAAAGGTAATGTTAAAAGAATTCACTCTGAAAAATCATTTGAATCTATTAATTTTATACTAGATGAACGCCTTGGAACAATTACAGGTTATCTTACTGACGGTGTTTTCCCATTACCTAATACAACAGTTATTCTAACTGATTCGGATAATGGTTTGTACTATACTTCTACTAGTAATGCTGATGGCCTATTTATTTTTTCCAATCTATCCATATCACATTTTTATAATCTTTATGTTAATAATGAATTTTTCCAACCCTATGTTTCTAAAAATTTATACGTTCTTGAAAATACTAATATGGTACATAACATCATTCTAGTTAGGGATTTTTTTAATTTAATTGTTGAAATCTGTGATTCGAACCACGTACCAATTCCAAACATAGAAGTTTCTATAAATAATGCAAAATATACTACTGATATTAACGGATTTGTAGATACATATATAAATCACAGTAATGACCAGATAATACTAGATATTTTTATAAAAAAATTTAATTATTCAGAAACATTTTATATTATTCCAAACATTGATTATCCTTTAAAAATAAAAATAATCCTAAAATAGTACATTAAAATTAGTTTTGCTAAAATGGTTTGACTTTTATTTGATTTTACGATAAAATATATTCTAATATAATATAAAAATTAAGGAAGTACATTTTATGAAAAGTAAATTTTATGTTTTGTCTTTAGCTTTTAGTTTTTTACTAGTAACTGGTTGTTCTTCTAAAGAAACTAGGTCGGTAAATGTTACAAAACAGGATACAAAAATTGAAGCAACAAAAGTAGTTGTAGAAAATAAAAAAGCTAACCAAGATTTATTTAAATCATTAAAAAATTATGATATTAACGCTCTAAAAAAATCTATTCTAGAAGGAGCTGATATTAACTCTTT
>JAAYPW010000121.1 GCA_012519615.1 Fusobacteriota bacterium | reverse complement strand
TACATACGATATTATTTTAGAAAATGAATCTCATATTAAAAAAGAAGATGATGCTAAAATTATATTTGATACAGAAAAGCCTGTTATAGAAACAATTCCATCAGATAATAAAGTATATGTAAATTTAGACAATATAAAGATAGAAAATTATCTTGAAGTTAATATTACAGATAATAGCGAAAAAATAAAATATATAAAATATTATCTAGATAATATTTTAATTGAACCAGATGAAATTGTGGAAGTAAGAGATAATAGTGTATTGGAAATTAAAGTAGAAGATTATGCAGGAAATACAGAAACAAAAGTTATGTATATAGAAAAAGATACTGTGAAACCAGTATTACATAGTGTGATAGTAAATAATACTTTTCAAAAGGTAGATATACTTAATTGGGATAACAAAATAATAATACCACATAAAAACGGTGATGATAAAAATTTAAAAATTCATATAGAAACTTATGATGAAAAAACTGCAATAAAATCTGTAAAATATGGAGACGAGATTGTTCCTAATAATGAATTTATTGTAGATGTAGATGATGTAAAAGATTTAATAATAGAAGATTATGCTGGTAATAAATTAATTAAAGAGATCGAAATAATTAAATTTAATGAGTTAAACTTTAAATATGGTGCTAATATGAATGGAGTATATAATCTAAATGTAAATGAGTATTATATAGGTGCAGCAACATGCAATCTTTCATATAACGTAACAAAAAAAATAAAAATGTGGCTAGATACTACAAATATGGGAGATGAATATATAAAAGAGGGCAGTATTCAATTAAAACATTTAACAGAAGGTATAAACGAGAAAAAAATCTATATTGAAGATGAGGAAAATAATAGAGCTGCTTACTATTTTACAATGTATTATGATTTGGAACCACCATATATTGATAAGACAGAAATACTTATTGATGATATAAAATACTATGATAATATGCATATTATAACATCAGATAAAATAACAATTAAATTAGCAATTGATGACGTATCAGGAATTGGTAGTGTGGAAATTCCAAATAGTATTTTTGTAGGGAAAGATGGAAATGTATATACTTATAGGATTAATAAGGATAACTTAACAGATGGAACTAACTTAATATCAGTTACACTTACTGATAAAATTGGTAATAATCGTGAGGAGATCCTAAAAATAAATATTACCAAAATTGATGGAATAAATATAATTGTAAAAGAGGTGTCAGAAAGATTTGTAAGATTATATTGGAATCCACCTTTAGTGAATCATAAATACACTTATAGAATATACGTTGAAGAATTAGTGCCAAATGGAGATAAATTCAATAGAGTTTTAGAACAAAACGATTATATTGTATGGGATTTAAATGATAATACATCTTATCAATTTAAGGTAAAATTAGAAGGTGAAGAATTCATAGGGGAAATATATTCAAATACAGAAATAGTAAAAACAATAAATGCAACTCCTATTAAAATTAATTTCACAGACATTAAAACATATACAAAAAATGAGGATATATATTTTAAATTATCATGGGAAAAAATCGATCCATTAGACGAACATGACTTTAGTAATTATGAAATATCTGTAAGTGAAGATGATAAGGTGTATAAAGTAGTAACTAAAATTACAAATAAAGAGGTATGTGAATTTGACTATATGATCCCACGAGTAAAAAATAGTGATCCTGCGGCACTATATGAATATGTAAAAAATGATAATAAATTGTATTATTTTAAATTAAAAGCAGAAGATAAAGG
>JAAYPW010000120.1 GCA_012519615.1 Fusobacteriota bacterium | reverse complement strand
TTTTCTAAATTAATTTTTTCATCATAAGTAAGTAAGTCAAATTTATTTATAACAATATATGGGTTAATATTATGGTAGAAGGAATTAAGTATAAGTGTATAAAGATGAGTAAAATCTAAATCAGGACTTTTCGCTGCAAAAAAAAGAATTAAATTATCAATATTTGCAATTAGAGGTCTATGTATTATATTTTTTCTTTCTAAAACTTCATATATAAACTTTTCACTAGGTGAAAATAGCACGCTATCACCTACAACACAATCATCTTTATTATTATTTTTCTTAATTATACCACGTAATTTACATTCATAAACTAAATCATCTGATTTAATGTAGTAAAATCCATTTAATTTTGTTAAAACTATCCCTTTGTTTATTATGAACTACTAAATTATATATAATTTAGTAGTATTCACCTCCTAAATTTATTTTTTATTTATAATAATATTTACAACTGTACCAGCTTTTGTACGTTCACCAGGTTTAGGCTCTGTATCAAGGATAATCCCGTTTTGTAATCGTCTATTTTGAATATAATCAATATTTCCTATAATAAGTCCGTTGTTTGAGAAAATTTTACGAGCATCATTTATATTTAATCCTATTAAATCTGGCATATGGATCTCTTTAAACGATTTTTTCATACTAACTAAAAATGAGATCTCTGTATTATCTGATACAATACTACCAGGCATAGGATCAGATGCTACAACTTTATTATAATCTAAACTATGGTATGTATAGCTAATATTAGAAACAACTAATCCGTTTTTTTCAGCAAGAATTTTAGCAGCTGTAATATCCATATTTTTAAATGAAGGGACTTTAGTTTGTTTTTTTCCTTTGCTCACCCATACTTTTATAGTTCTACCAGATTTTATAACTTTCCCTGGATCTGGTAATTGTGAATAAATTTTATTTTTATCATAATTAGAATAATCCTCACCGATTTCTTCTAATTTAAAATTTGTATATTTAATCTGTTTTTGAGCATCACTAAAGTCAATATCTATGAAATTAGGTGTCTCAACAAAGAAATTATTAAAAAATAACTTTGTAAAAACTTGATGACCAAAATAAAAAAATGGTACTAAAAAAATAATAATTACTAAATTTAAAAAAACTTTTTTAAGTCTCATATAGCTATATTCCTTTCAAATGTATGATATATAAATAAAAAACATTAAAGAGATAAAATATCTCATTACATAATATAACATAATTAAGAAAAAAATTCAATAAAAATAACTTGATAAATTTTTACTAAAATGATAAAATAAACTAATTATATAAAGAATAAAAAATAAATGAATAGATATAATATTAAAATTGCATTAGCAAAAGAGAAAATATAAAAAAAGGGAGGGGAATTTGTAATAAATTAAGGAGATTGCCTAGAAATAGATATAATTTTGAAAGTTTAGATAATATTAAAAATAGATCTATCTACTTTAAATAAAAGATCAAAATATAAACTAATATTAAATTATTTAACTTAAAAATAGATCTCTAAATATTTTATTTACAGAAAAAATGGAGTTAGAAGTTCTTATTAGCGAAGAAGAGATAATTAAAAAACTTAATGAACTTGCAGATAAAATAAATTTAGATTATAAAAATTCGGATAAAATTGTTGTAATTGGTGTATTAAAAGGTTCTATTTTGGTAATGAGTGATATAGTAAAGAGATTGAATTTACCAATATATATGGATTTTATGGTAGTTTCTAGTTATGGAAACAATACTTTTAGTAGTGGTAAAATCAATATAATTAAGGATATAGACGAAAATATAAAAAATGTAGATGTATTAATAATAGAAGATATTGTAGATACTGGTCTTACGATCTCTAAAGTCGTAGAACATCTTATGGAATATGAACCTAAAAGTATAAAAATAATGAGTTTATTAAATAAAAAAATAGATAATAAAATTAACATGAAAATAGATTATATTGGCTATGATATTTGTGATGAATTTGTAGTAGGATATGGTCTTGATTATGCAGGAAGATATAGGAATTTACCATACATAGCTATAATGAAGGGGGAAAAATAAATAATGAAAAATAGTACAGATAATGATAATTACAATGAATTGGATAAGTATGAAGAATTATATATAAATAGTGTATTAGGAACAAATAAAATAAAAAAAGAGGAACCTAAAAAAAGATATAAAACTAATGATACAGGGATATTTATTATAGCATTTATAGTTGCGCTTATAATTTTAGGCCTTATAATATTAGCAATAGATAAAAAAGAAAAAAAAGATAAAAAAATATCAACAGAAATAGGCATTACATATGAAACAATAGATTCATATGAAGGAAAAACTGAGGAAATTCAGGAAAATACCAATATTGTTACTGAAATCGAAGAAGAGATAAATTTTGAAAGTACAGTTATAGCTAATCAAATTCCAGAGAAAACTGTAAAAAAAGATGATATAATTACTATAAAAGAGGTTAACACTACTAGTAATATAAAAAGTAACGTAAATATAAAAAAAACAATTTATGTAATACAATTAATTGCATCAAATAGTGATACTGAATTAAAAAAAGAGGTAGTAAGGCTAAAAAAAAGAAATATAAGTGCTAAAATAATCGAAGATAGTAAAATACTTAAATATAAACTTATATTATCAACAGAGTTTCAAAAAAGGGACGATGCTGATAAATATATGAACCAACTTAAAAATCAGAAACTGATACCAAACGATGCTTGGATTCGTACAATTGAAAAAAAATAATATTATAAATTATAGAAAAAGAGGAAAAAATGGATTACAAACATAAGAAAAAATATGGACAGAATTTTTTAAACGATAGCGAAATATTGGAACGGATAATAGAGGTTTCAAATGTTACAAAAGATGACTTTATTTTGGAAGTAGGGCCTGGCGACGGAGCACTTACAGAGTTACTTATTGAGAATGCAAAAAATGTATTGTCTGTTGAAGTAGATAAAGATTTAGTACCTATTCTAGAAAAGAAATTTAAAGATAAGGATAATTTTAAATTAATTTTAAAAGATATATTAGAACTTGATATTAATAATGAGGTTGAAGGGAAAGCAAAAGTGGTAGCGAATATACCTTATTATATTACATCTCCAATTATCAATAAATTTATAGAAAATCGTGATAAAATTAATGAGATATACATTATGATTCAGAAAGAAGTAGCACTTCGAATAGTGGCAAAAGCAGGTGTGAAAGATAGAAGTATCTTAACATTAGCAATAGAATATTTCGGGGAAAGTGAACTTTTGTTCTACATTCCCAAGGAGAAATTCACTCCAAGTCCAAAGGTAGATTCTGCTTTCATAAAGATTAAATTAAGAAAAGATAAAAAATATGAGAATATAATTAGTGAAGAAAAATTTATGAAATTTGTAAAAGGTGCATTTGCAAACAAAAGAAAAAATATCCTAAATAATATAAAAATGATGGGATATGATAAAGATATTGTAAAAAGAGTGTTTGATGAAAAAAATATTGATACAAATAAGAGAGCAGAAGATTTTACAATCGATGAATTTATTGAGATGATTAATATAATAGAAAAAGAGATGATAAAATGACACAAAGTTATGAATTTTTCTTAAATACAAAGACTGAATATATAGACTATATAAATAAAATTATAGAAGCTTATGAAGGTCTTGGTATTGTAAGAACACTTGATCCAAAAGCTGGAAAAGTTAAAATAATTACACTTAGGCATTATAGAGAAGAGATACTAGCAATAATTAATAATCTAAAAAAAGATAATATCACAATAGAAATAGAAAAAGAAGGGGTATGGGAGGGAATATTATGATAAAATTAGGTGTTAATATAGACCACGTAGCTACGTTAAGACAAGCAAGACTTGCAATAGAACCAAATTTAATAAGAGCAGCTGTACTATCTGAAATGTATGGTGCTGATGGTATAACTATACATTTAAGAGAGGATAGAAGACATATTCAAGATAACGATCTTATTATAATAAGAAAAGCTATTACAAAAAAATTAAATTTAGAATTAGCAACAGAAAATAACGATGTACTAGCACTTGCACTTGATATTGTACCAGATATGGCAACATTGGTACCAGAAACACGTGAAGAGGTAACTACTGAAGGTGGACTAAATGTAGAAAATAAAACTGTAAGACTTAAAACAGAAAATGCCATTGAAAAATTAAAAAATAAAGGTGTTACAATAAGTCTATTTGTTGATCCAAAACCTGAAGTTATGAAAATAGCTAAAGAATTAGGTGCAGAATATATTGAAATACATACAGGAGCTTATTCTGAAGCAAAAAATTGTAAAATAAGAAAAGTGGAGTTACAAAAAATAATTGAAGCTGTGAAATCAGCTAGAGCAATGGGATTAAATGTAAATGCAGGTCACGGGTTAAATTATGATAATGTGACTGAAATCGCAGCAATTAAAGAGATCGAGGAGCTAAATATTGGACATTCAATCGTTGCAAGATCAGTGTTTGTAGGGTTGCCTGCAGCTGTTAAAGAGATGAAAGAATTGATGATTAATGCAAGAAAAAACATATTGTTATAAAAAAATTCATAGGGTATACTATTATGAAACAGATAAAATGGGAAGAGTATACCATTCAAACTACTTAAATTGGATGGAGGAAGCAAGAACTGAATTCCTAAGAAGTAGAGAGATGAATTATAAGGATATGGAAAATATAGGAATTTTCCTACCTATAAGTGATATTAGTTTAAAATTTATAAAACCTGTGGAATATGATGAGGAAATTGCAATTTTAGTGTATTTAAAAGAGATATCTAGAATTAAAATTACTTTTTTTTATGAGTTTTACAACGAAAAATTGGATATAAAATATGGTGAAGCCACTTCAACCAATCTATTTACCGGTGAAGACGGAAAATTAAAAAGGGTAAGTCCTGATTTAATAGAAAAAATAAAAGGAGGATAATAATTTGACTAAATTTGAGAAATTACTTAACTATATAATAGAGCAATATGTAGACAATATTAATGAGATAAAAATAAATACTGTGGAAAAAGGTGATAGCCTTATACTTAAAGTGAGAGTTGCTGAAGGGGAATTAGGTAAAGTCATAGGGAAAAATGGAATTACAGCTAATGCAATAAGAGGTGTTATGCAAGCCGCTGGAGTAAAAGATAAATTAAATATTAATGTAGAATTTGTAGATTAGGGTGAAAAATATTGCAAAATTTAGTAAATATAGGAAAAATTGTAGGAACACACCATCTAAAAGGGAGTATTAAGGTAAATTCTGTTTTAGAAGATATAAGTGTATTAGAGGGGAAAAAAGTTATATTTCAGAGTAAATTAGGTGATAAAAATCTTTTTACTGTTTCTAATGTGAAACCTCTTAGTATAAATAGATTTGTTATAGATTTAGAAGAGATTAATAACATAAATAAAGCAAAATCTTATATTGGAAATGAGATTTATGTAAAAAGAGACATTCTAGGGAAACTAAATGAAAATGAATATCTTCTTATTGATCTAATTGGACTAACAGTAATTAGTGAAGAGGGTCAAATCATTGGGAAAATTTTAGATGTGATGTTAACAGGAGCCCACGATATATATGTAATAGAACATGATGGTAAAGAGATTATGATCCCTGCAGTAGATGAATTTGTAAAAAATATAGACTTTGAAAAAAGAGAGATTGTTGTGAAAATAATTGAAGGGATGATATAAGTATATTAGGGTGATAAAAATGAAGATAAATATATTAACATTATTCCCAGAGATGTTTTCTGGATTTTTAGGAAATAGCATAATAAAACGGGCAATAGAGAGTTTGAAAATAGAGATAAATACTGTAAATATTAGAGATTATACAAAGGACAAACATAAAACTGCTGATGACTATCCATATGGTGGTGGTGCTGGAATGGTGCTAAAGGTAGAACCTATTTTAGAGGCTCTAAATAGTATAGATAAAGGATTTGTAATATATACATCTCCTCAAGGGAAAACTTTAAATCAAAATTTATCAAAATATTTATCAGAAAAAGAGATAATAACTATAATTGCTGGACATTATGAGGGGATAGATGAAAGAGTGGTAGAATCATCTGTGGATATGGAGATATCTATAGGGGATTACGTCCTTACTGGTGGAGAACTTGCATCTATGGTAATAATCGATTCTGTTGTACGTCTTGTTAATGGAGTTTTAGGGAATAAAGACTCCTATATAGATGATTCCTTTTATAATGGGCTTTTAGATTATCCACAGTATACTAGACCGGAAAATCATAATGAGATGAAAGTTCCAGAAGTTTTATTAAGTGGAAATCATGAAAATATTAGAAAATGGAGATTAAGACAAAGCATAGAGAGAACTTATAAAAAGAGGCCAGATTTATTATTAGAGCGAAAATTATCAAAAGAGGAAGAAAAAATTTTAGATGATATAAAAAAAGGAGAACTTAAATAGAATGAGAAATAATGTGTATTTAGGACTTGTACATTATCCAGTTTATAATAAAAATAGTGATGTTGTAGCAACCTCTGTTACAAATTTTGATATTCACGATATATCGAGATCTTGTAGAACATATAATATAAAAAGCTACCATATAATAACACCGGTAGATGCACAAATTGAGCTTACAGAGAGAATTATATCTTATTGGAAAGATGGTTATGGTAAAGAGTATAATCATGATAGAGAGGAAGCTTTCTCAAAAACGGTAATTTCAAAAAGTATAGAGGACTCTATGGCAAATATAGAAAGTATAGAGAATAAAAAAGTAAATATTATTACTACATCAGCTAAAATATACCCCAATTCTATTTCATACGAAGATTTATCAAATAAAATATTTAACGATGATGAAATTTATTTTATATTATTTGGAACAGGATTTGGATTAATAGAGGAGATTATGGATAAATCAACTTATATTTTGGAACCAATTAGAGGAAAATCTAAATATAATCATTTATCTGTAAGATCAGCAGTATCTATTATATTAGATAGACTTTTTGGTGAAAATTAAATTAAATAACAAAATCCCTTTTCTAATTAAGAAGAAGGGATTTTGTTTTAAAAAATAAAGTAAAATTTATCAAAATCTTATAATCTTAAACAATTAAAATCCTATTACTTTTTTCTTGATAAAAAAGTAATACAAAAAATCAAGTGCTCGATCTTCATTTATCAATTTTCTAAAATAAAATTTCTGAAATCGTAGCGCTATAAACATATTCGCTCACGATTTGAATTACGAAATTTTATTATGAAAATTTGATTACATTACGATATGCACGTTGAAAACAATAAAACATAAAAACGGCAATATGATAATTACGGTTTAATCTGTGTTCATCTGCGTTTATCTGTGTTTATCTGTGATAAAATATTTTTAAAAAACAAGATTAGTTTTTTAAATTAAATTTTATATCAACGCATTAGAAAGGGAAATGATAAGTCAGTCTCCTATTTAGGAGACGGATTTAGGAAGAGATAAAATGGGATTTTGTTTTAAAAAATAAAGTAAAATTTATCAAAATCTTATAATCTTAAAAAATTAAAATCTTATTACTTTTTTCTTGATAAAAAAGTAATACAAAAAAGCTTTTAGAATAGAGATATTTTAAGGGCTATTTACATAAATAATTATAATAATTAGTAAAAAGATAAATAATAAAAAAATATATTTAGTAGATAATAGTTCTTCATTCTATTAAATATACAATGTTAAGATTATTAGATAAAAAATGTAATACTATAAAATGAAAGTGTAATAAAAATAGAAATCATATTATGTTATTCGTATATAATTATATTGATGAAAAATAAACTTTGTGATATAATAAAAATGATGATATTAATTATGAATTTTAAAATATTATCTAGTTGTTTTAAGGTGGAACAACAAAAAATCATAATAATATTATAAAATGAAAAATAAGAAGGGATGAAAAATGAAAAAAATTAATTTTTTATTGATACTATTATTAAGTATCTTAGTTATAGCATGTGGAAGCAGTGGAGGAAATAGCAGTAATAATAATGAAAATAGCGATGTTGAAATTACAGGAAATTTAGATTTTATAACAATTAAATCAGACAAGCTTATTATTAAAAAATGATGGTGAAGATAAAGCTATATTTGAGATTATTTGTTATGATTATGATGGAAATGAATTTGATGGAAATGTAAAACTTTATAGTGGGGATAAAGAGATTAAAGGAAATTATTTTACATCATTAGAATCTGGTAACTATACTATATCTGCAAAATCTATTGAATTAAATATCGAGAGCAATAAAGTGGTTGTTACAGTAATAGCTGATAACAGTGGAGAAAGTCATAAAATATTAAAAACTATTTTTAAAAATAATTCTATTGATGATGGAGAGAATAGTCTATATTACATAAAAGAATATAATAATAAAGGAAAAGTTATTAGTGAAAAGTATTATACAGCGACAATAGACAATAGTAATTATCGTTTAGAGAGATATTTAATATATGATTTAAACGAAAACTTAATAGAAGAAAATTATTATGGTTATTTAGATACGTTAGATGGTTGGAAGGAAACATTAATGTATACTTATATACATGAATATAATGAAATTAATAATAAAATTAAAAGTTTAAAAGTGTGCGCAGATACTATATATACAATATATGAATTTAGTTATAATGAAAATAATAATCTTATAAGAAAAGATAAAATTATAGTAGAGGATGATATTTATTCATCGGAAATATATAATCATATTATATATGAATACAATGAAAATGGTGATTTGAAAACAGAAACTTGGTTTATAGATGGTGAGATAATTTATTTTTACGAATACATATATGATGAAAATCGTAATTTAGTAGAAAAAAAAGAGAATAATAAAGAAGAAGAGTTATTAAATTATACTAAATATGAATACGACGAAAATAATAAAAATATTAAAAAAACAGAATACATATTAGAAAGTTTATCTGGAATATATACATATGAGTATGATAGCGAAGATAGATTAATTAAAGAACTATATATGGATGAAAATAACATTTTAAAAAACACGATTGAAATTAATTATATTGAAGGGGATTATGACGATTTTATAAACAAAATGGTTGAATTTAAGTAAATATAAATAGAAAAAGACAGGAGTGATCTTGTCTTTTTTTATTTACTGTAGATATCAATATAGTTATATAGAAAAAATATAATATATCATGTAAAAGTTTTTATTTACATTTATTACTTTTCTATTATTGAAGTTTATTTATATAAATTATATTTTACGTGTTGTTATAAAATAAGTAAAATTAATAATATTTTTGTATAAAATTTACTTATGATTATATTAACATTTATAGATGCAAATAAAATTTAAATATATTGATAAAAAAGTGATTTTAATGTATAATGATGATAGAGTAAAATCATTGTAAAACATTCCGAAATAGTATCTTGTAAATTCCAAATTCTAATTAATTATAAATATATAATAGAGTAAATATAAAGGAGGGAGTTATTTTAAAATAAAGAGAGTTTTATTTTAAAATAGCATGTTGTAATGGAGGTAATTAAATACATATTAGGTGAAATTAAAAATTCTGATCTACTATTTACAATTACTATAGTTTTACTTATATTAGTAGTAATAATTATTTTAAGAGAAGGGATTATGAATTTTATATACTTCTTAGATAAGAAAAAGACACTTAATTCTATTGATAATAGAATAAGTAAAGGTCTTACCGATAAAAGAGGTACATATGCATCTGATAAACATGACATGCAAAGGTTTCTTGTAAAATCTATAGTTTTTCTTATAATTTCAGGAATGGCTATTATTTATGTTTTAATGAATCTAAGTTCACTTTTAAAGTCTTTAGGATTTTAGAATAATCCAATTTAAAAAAACTTAGTAATAAAGGGGAATGCTATGAAAAAATTTATGAGAATTAAGCCAAAGGATGATCTTTTTAATTATTTAAAAATTTCTAACGTTTGTGTCGATGAAGTGTGTGTATTTTTCAATGAAAAAGAAATTGAGATGAATTGTATACTTAAAAATTGTGATGGATTTAAAGAACTTGAAATTATTGAAAATGACTTTAAAAGAAAACTTGGTGACGATTTCAACCTTAAATTTAATCTAAACTATGAAAATAGAGATGGTAAGTTAAGTGATTGTGAAAAAAAAATAATTGTAGATAATATAGTGGAAGAGGTAAAAAAATATAGCGTACTAGCAAAGGCATATCTTAATTTTTATAATTATGATATTAATGATAGTAAAATATGTTTTACTATACCAGATAAAATAGGTGTGGAAAAATTATTACAAAATAATATTGATAAAAAGTTAGAAAATCTATTTAAAAACTTTATGGGAAACAATTTTCTTGTTAATTTACAAAGTGATTGTAATATTGATAATTTTGAATGTCTAAAAGAAGCTATTCAAAATCAAAAAAACCTGGAAGAAGATAAATTGCAAGTAAATATAACTAATTTAACATCTAAAAAAACAGAAACAAAAGAGAAAAAAGATGACAAAAACCCTAATATTATATATGGTAAAGAGATAAAAATAGAGAGTTCAACCTATGAAAAATTTGAGGATTTATATGCAGGAGATACATTAGCTATTGAAGGGGAAGTATTTAAAAAAGAGGATAGAGATTTAAGTAATGGGGGCAAACTAGTAAGTTTTAATATTACAGATGGATCAGATTCAATAACTGTAAAAGTTTTTCTTAAATCGAGCGAGGAAAATCTTAATTTTAAAAATGGTCAATTTATTAAAATACGAGGAAAAAAACAACCGGATAAATTTAGTATGGGTGAAGATGTTATATTCGCTTCGGATATCACCTTATTAGATACAAAAAAAAGAAAACGGGAAGATAATAGTAGTGTAAAACGAGTAGAATTACATACCCATACAAAAATGTCAGAACTTGATTCTGTTGCAGATGTTAAAGATTTAATTGATATTGCGGCTTATTTTGGTCATAAATCTATAGCAATTACAGACCATGGGGTGGTACATGCATTCCCAGCAGCGTATGATGCAGCTAAAAAACATAGTGATTTTAAAGTTATATTTGGTTGTGAAGGCTATTTAGTTGATGATGAGATAAAAATGGTAATTAAACCTAAAGATATCCCTATAGAAGAGGAGATATACACTGTTTTTGATATTGAGACAACAGGATTTGACCCATATAATGATATGATTATAGAGATTGGTGCTGTTAAAATCAAGGGGCACACTGAAATTGCAACATTTAGTAGTTTTGTAAATCCTAAGATGAAAATACCAAAACATATTATAGAATTAACAGGAATTTCTGATGATATGGTTATAGATGCACCGGAAATTGAGGAAGTTTTAGAAAAATTTTATGAGTTTATAGGGGATGACACATTAGTTGCGCATAATGCTATGTTTGATACAGGATTTATTAGACAAAAATTAACATTATTAAATAAAAAATTGGAAAATCCCATAATAGATACATTATTATGGAGTAGAAATATTCTGAAAGATTTGAAAAAACACAATTTAAAAGCAGTATCAGAATATCTACAGGTGGATTTAGTTGGACATCATAGAGCTGTACATGATGCAAAAGCAACAGCAGAGATTTTCATGAAATTAGTAAATCAATTAATTAGAGATAATATATATAAGTTAACAGAGATTGATGATGCTTTTGAAAACAATATAAAACAAAGTAGACCGCTTCATATTATACTCCTTGCACAAAACTTAGTTGGACTTAAAAACTTATATGAAATTATATCTACATCACATATAGATTATTTTCATAGAACTCCTAGAATTCCGAAATCTTACCTTAAAACAAAACGGGAAGGTCTAATAATCGGAAGTGCATGTGAGAGCGGAGAATTAATACAAGCTTATTTAAAAGGTAAAAGTGATAACGAGATAAAAGATATTGCAAAATTTTATGATTATTTAGAGATACAACCTAATTCAAATAATATGTTTATGATAGATGCGGGACTTATTAAATCAGAAGATGAGCTTAAAATAATGAATAAATATATATATGATCTAGGTAAAGAACTAGATATCCCTGTAGTTGCAACAGGTGACGTACATTATATAAATAGAGAAGATTATATTTATAGAAGCATATTACTATATGGAAGAGGGTTTAAGGATTTTGATAGAGATTCTGGATTATACTTAAAAACTACAGATGAGATGTTAGATGAATTTAAATATTTAGGAGTATCTGAAGCTTATGAAGTTGTAGTGGAAAATACCAATAAAATATCTAATATGATTGAAAAAATAAAACCTATTCCCGATGGGTTCTATCCACCTAAATTAGATGGTGCTGAGGAACAAGTTAGAGAGATGAGCTATGAAAAAGCACATAAAATTTATGGAGAAGTATTACCTGAAATTGTAGAAAAAAGACTTGAAAGAGAGTTAGAAGCAATAATAGGTAATAGCTTTGCTGTACTTTATTTAATTGCACATAAATTAGTAAAAAAATCTCTTGACGATGGATATATTGTTGGGTCACGTGGTTCGGTAGGTTCATCTTTAGTTGCATATATGATGGATATTACTGAAGTAAATGCACTTTATCCACACTATATTTGTCCTCAATGTAAATATAATGAGTTTATGGATTATGAAGGATGTGGAGTAGATTTACCTGATAAAGATTGTCCAAAATGTAATACCCAATTAAAAAAAGAGGGGCACACTATACCATTTGAAGTATTTATGGGATTTAACGGTGACAAAGTTCCGGATATAGATTTAAACTTTTCCAGTGAATATCAGATGGTGGTACATAAATATACAGAGGAATTATTCGGTAAAGAGAATGTATTTAGAGCAGGGACAATATCTACACTTGCAGAGAGAAATGCATTTGGTTATGTAAAAAAATATGTAGATGAAAATAATATAAAAAAAAGAAGAGCTGAGATGGAAAGACTTGCATCTAATTGTGAAAATGTTAGGAAAACAACAGGACAACATCCAGGTGGGATGATAGTATTACCACATGGTAGCAGTATTTATGAATTTACCCCTGTACAAAAACCAGCAAATGATATGAAATCAGATTCAATTACAACACATTTTGACTACCATGTAATGGATGAACAACTTGTGAAATTAGATATACTAGGACATGAAAATCCCACAACAATAAAGTTCTTACAAGATTATACAGGACTAGAAATAGATGATATTCCACTTGCAGACGAAAAAACAATATCTATATTTAGTAGTACAGATGCACTAGGTGTAACGCCGGAACAGATAGGAAGTACAGTTGGGACGTATGGAGTTCCTGAGTTTGGGACACCATTTGTTAGACAGATGCTTATAGATACGAAACCAACTACTTTTTCTGAATTAGTAAGGATATCAGGACTATCTCATGGTACAGATGTTTGGTTAAATAACGCACAAGAGTATGTAAGAGCTGGAGTAGCTACATTATCAGAAATAATTACAGTAAGGGACGATATTATGAACTACTTAATAGACAGCGGTCTGGAAAAGGGGACAGCTTTTAGCATAATGGAATTCGTAAGAAAAGGGCAACCTACTAAAAATCCAGAAAAATGGGAAGAATATGCTAATATTATGAGAGAACACAACGTAAAAGATTGGTATATTGAGTCGTGTAAAAAAATAAAATATATGTTCCCAAAAGGGCATGCAGTTGCATATGTAATGATGGCAACAAGAATCGCTTATTTTAAAGTACATTATCCAATACATTTTTATGCAGCATTTTTAACACGAAAAGCAGAGGATTTTGATGTTGAATCGATGTTTGCGGATATAAATACATTAGTTGCAAGTAAAAAGGAATTTGAACAGATAGCAAGACCAGATGTAAGAGAGAAAAATGTATTGGTGCTTTTAGAAGTTTTAGTTGAGATGTATTACAGAGGAATAGAATTATTGGGAGTAGATATATACGAATCTGAAGCAAAACAATTTAAAATAGAGGGAAATAAAATAAGAATACCTCTAATTGGTGTTGCTGGATTAGGAGATTCTGTTGTTGAAAACATTATAAAAGAAAGATTAGAATCTAAATTTTTATCAATCGAAGATTTCGTAAGAAGAACTAAAACATCAAAAACAGTAGTAGAAAAATTAAAAGAATATAATGCAATAGTTGGACTATCAGAAACTAATCAGAAAAAGCTATTTTAAAATATAGACAAATTTATAAAAATAAGCTCGAATAATCGAGAGTGAGGAACAAAATGAATCTTGTAAAATTTAATGGAATTAAAAACGAAAGAATAATAAAAGGTAAAAAATATATTAGAACAAATAAAACAATAATGTCTATAAAACAATATAATTCATATATTGCAAATGGATATAGCGGATATAATCTTCTAATAGAAAAATCATACGAAAAATTAGTACATAATATAGTTATGATTGATAAAGCTGTTTTTGCAGAAATAATATCAAAAGGGACAAATCGAAGTTTATATTTAACAATATATATTGAAGATAAAAACTATAAAAATAAAACATTGACAAAATAAGTTTGATTATGTTATAATTATAAAGCCATACTAGCTGGGGAGTTAGCGGTGCCTTGTGATCTACAATCCGCTTTAGTAGAGGTGAAGATCGGTCTAAGGGTTAGATTGGTATAGCAGTTGCTATATTATTGATGTTGAGAATAAAGTCCTGTACGGCGAATAGATAGAGAACCGTGTCAGGTCCGGAAGGAAGCAGCACTAATTTATTTTATTTGGGTGTTACGGGGTAGCTTTATTTGAGTTGATATATAGAGGGGCGTATATTGATTTTTATTCGAAGGCCGATGTATGGCACTTAATGATAATAAAATAGATACCTATATTTTGATTTAAGATATAGGATGTTTATATTTATAAAACTAAGAGGTGATGAAAAATGGAGATGGTATTTATTGGGATAGGTATAACTATATCATTTATATCTTTATTTTTTGTCTTTTTTTCAAAGAATAAAAGAGAAACTTCTTATAAACAAAAAAAATATTATAATGATGACTATAATGAGTCAGAACTTGAATTCCGAGATTTAAGAAATGATATTAGAGAATTAATGAAAGAATTTAATAGATCAGCAACATTTAATACTAATTTATTAGATGAAAAAATTGCATATATTAAAGAGATAAGAGATGATATAGAAGCTAAAGAGTTAAAACTAAATAAACTTATGACTGATGCAGAAATTATGCATAATAGATTGAGAAAAACATGTGAAGAGATAGATGAAACTTATATAAAACATAGAGAATATAAATACGAAGATGAAAAGAAATATAAAAACACTAGAAGTCTAGATAATCATAAATATAGTAGATATGATAATAAGGAAAATAGTGATACTAAAACTATTAATTATTATGAAACTGATAATATTAATAAAACTAACTTAAATATGGATAAAAATCCTAATAACGGAGAAAATGATGAAAAAATAATAAAAATGATTCCGAAACCTAATCAGGTAAATAAAATAAATATAGATTTAGAAGATGAGATACTTAATTACTATAGACAGGGTTTGACTATAAAAGAGATATCAGAAAAAACGAACAAAAGTCTTAGTGAGATAGAATTTATTATGGGATTAAGAAGGATGAATTAGAGTGTAGTAACCTAAATTTGTTGTACAGGGGGATGAATATGAAGTTTAGTACAATAGTTTTGTTTACCTATTTTTTTCTTTTTACTCTTAATTTTTCTGAAAATATCATGCAAAACGGGGTATTAAACGTAAAAAATATCAATCAAAATAAAATAGTTGAATTAGATGGTAATTGGCGATACAGTAAAGCAGGTATTAATAAAAATGAAATTAAATATATAGATGGAGATGAACTTTTAAAAAAAGAAGCATTATCACCATTTGATGACATGAATGATACATTTACAATATCACTTCAGATAAAAGAGATGACGCCGTATGTATATTATGGAATAGAAATTCCTTATATATATGGTGATTATAAGTTTAAAATTGATGAGAAAACAATAGTTTACCAGCAATTAATAGATAAAAAATTTTTTACAAATTATAAGTATATAGAGATTTATAGTGAAAAAGACTCTATTAATATAGAAATTGAGATTACACCACATTCTAGATATAATAAGATAATTGAAGAAAATATAAAATTTGGAACATATAAGAATATTCTTTTTAAAAGAGATTTATATGTTACACTAAATTTTGGAGTAGTAATTTTTCTTATGTTTACAATTATATATTTTGGGTATGTACTGCATAAGAAAATAGGTATTAATTATATTACATATGCAATTATGTTAAGTTTTTTAGGAATAACATTTCAAATTTTAAATTTTAAGTTATTGGAGATAGATTACTTACTACGAGAAAAAGGGAAATATACAGTTGTATTATTCATGCTTTACTTTTTATTTAATGTATTTATAAATTTTTTTAATATAAAAATAAAAAAAGATAGAGTAAAATTTTTTGTAATTATAGTAACAATTTTTAATTTAGTCATACCGTGGCATTTTGTTTTTTATTGGAGAACTTTATTTTTTATATTTTTAATGTTTTTTATATTCTTAATATTAATAAATATACTTGCAATATTAAAAAAAAGAGGAAATTCTACAGCAAATATTATCTCTTATTTTTTAATATTAACATTTACTATTTCCTATTATAATAGATATTGTGATTCAATATGCTTTAATACTGTGGTGTTAGTGTTTGCTGTGATGCAGTTTTTTGTATTTGTTAGAAAACATTATAGTCTTATAAAAAGTGCAGATAATATAAAAAAAGAGAATGAAAAAATGCAAGAGAAGTTAAGCTATTTAAATCATAATTTTGAGGAAGAATTAGAGAAAAGAACAGAGCAATTATCAAAGAAAAATGAGTTACTAGAAAAAATAGCAAGATTAGATGGGCTAACAGGGATATATAATCATAAGTATATACATGAGATGTTAGATAAAGAATTTAAGCGTGCAAGAAGATATAAACTGAATTTATCTTTAATTATGGCTGATATTGATTTTTTTAAAAAAATTAATGATACTTATGGGCATAAAACAGGGGATACAGTTTTGTTAGCTGTATCAAAAACAATAGAAACTGTAATTAGAGAAACTGATATGGTGGGAAGATATGGCGGGGAAGAATTTCTGATAGTCTGTTGTGAAACTGATATAAATGGAGGATATATATTAGCAGAGAGGCTACGTGAACAGATAAAAAATCTTAAATTTGATGAAGAAGAATTAAAAGTTACTGCGAGTTTTGGAGTTGCGGAATTAGATTTTGAAACAGACATAACATCATTAATTAAAAAAGCAGATACACTATTATATTATGCAAAAAAAAATGGAAGAGATCAAACAAGGTGTTAAATTCATATTATAGATATAAAAATGCCGGAGTGGTGAAATGGTAGACACGTTAGACTCAAAATCTAATGGAGGTAACTCCGTGCGGGTTCAAGTCCCGCCTTCGGTACCATATTAATATTAATTTTAAGAGCATTCTAGAATAGAATGCTTTTTTTTTATAAAAATATTTACATAATTGTGCGCAATTAATAACCTAATTATAAATTTGTATTTTATTTTATAAAAGATTTTTTTTTATTGTGTTTATAATTCAATCTTTATTTAATTAATATTATCGGTTTTAGTGCATAGAAAATTTATAAAACATTCTGTCATTTTTCCATTTTTTAAATATTTTAAATTTTAGGAGAGGTGTATGTAAATTCTATATAAGAAATTTATTATGCATATATATTACATAAATATAATTCTGTATTTTTATTATTATTTATAGGAATCATACTATTACGAAATTATACGAAGTGTCATAAAAATGTACATTATTTTTTTAAAATTTATATCATGTGAATAATGTATTTTCATTAAAAGTTAATCATTACTCATGTAAATAGTAAGAAAAATCAATTATAGAGCTTGTCAACCAATAATTTGCATAGTATAATATAAAAATATTTAGAAGAGGTAATAAAATGATTATT
>JAAYPW010000119.1 GCA_012519615.1 Fusobacteriota bacterium | reverse complement strand
GAGGCTTTTTGTAACCGTATACATCATATCCACGTTTTTATTTTGAGTTTGTAGGGGCAATGCCTTGTGCTTGCCCTTGTTTTCTATATCTCATTTTAATTTTCAATTTCATCTTCGTTAGAGTCAAAACCTTCATTACTTTTTTCTATATTTCGTTTTATTTTTATTTCTTCATTATTTAGTAATTCTTTCCAATTTTCTAAAAAACCTAGATATTTTATATCTATAATATCGTTATTATTTATTATATCTTCTAATTTTTTTACAAAGTCTTTCCACTCTACATTATTTTTTAAAAGTTTTTTTATTACATATATATTTCCAAATAAAGTTCTATTATCTATTCCAATTTTCTTGTCATTTTTAAATAATTGTGGTGAAATTTTCAATTCTCTATTATATAGTCTCCCATGATGAGCACATATATTACGTATATTGCAAATCGAATGAAGCCAACTAGAAATATATTCCCCTTTTATAAGATAATACTCTTTTGATAATTGGTTTTTATCTTCATCTAATAAATTATTAAATAGTTTTGATAAATCCCCAAAACTCATTAACTCTACTATTACCCACATTGGGTATCTATTATTATATTTATCTTTATGATGTTCTATAAATTTTTCTCTTGATCGATCTGTTAAAGTATTTATTTTTTTCACCATATCTTGGTGATATTTTTTATTTTTAAAATTATTTGATTCTAAATATCCCAACGCACCATATTTATTAGAAAAAAAATAACTAATTTGTGCTCTAAATGATATTTCTATATTTTCTACCAAAGAAAAAATTAAATTTCTAAGTTTTTTATCAAAATTGTATAGTTTATAAATATTTTCAATTGTTATATTTTCATACTTATCATTACTTTTATAAGTTAACATATAACCAATCATTCTATAGTAATTAATATTTTTCAAAATTTCTATAGCAAAACTTTTATCATTAATTATGATATTTCTTGAAATTAATATATCAATTTGTTGAGTATATGTTGTTGGAAGTTTTATATCATTTACCATATATTATATCCTTTCAAAAAAAAATGGCTCACCCTGGTCCGCATTGTTAAGAGGCGTGGTAAGCTCTATTAATATAATTATACCTTATACGTTGCTATTTGTCAATAGAATTAAACAACCTCTCCTTTTAGGCGAGGCTTTTTATAACGGTTTTTCAATTTCATCTTTGTTTTCATAGTAAATTCGTTTAAAAGCGGGCGAACACATAGGTTCGCCCCTACATTAAAACCATTTTAACATTAATCACCGTTTCTTCAAAGGCTCTACCACTATGAGGGTTATATCAAACGTTATTTTATATTTTAAAATACTCTCTTATTTTATTACAAATATAGATAACATCTTCTTTTTCCAATCCATAATACATTGGTAAACGTAATAATTTTTCACTTTCTACTGTGGTATATCTATCTTCACCGATAAATTCTCCATAATTTTCACCAGCTTTTGCTGAATGTAATGGGATATAGTGAAATACAGAGTAAATACCATTTTCCCGTAAATAATTCATAATATCATTACGTATTTTATGACTATCTAATTTTATATAAAACATGTGTCCGTTATGCACTGCATATTCTGGAATAGTTGGTAACTCTATCTCTTTTATATTTTTTAAATTTTTATAATAATTATTCCAAGTATCTAGTCTATTTTTATTAATTTCATCTACTATCTCCAATTGTCCATAAAGATATGCTGCATTTATATCTGATGGTAAATAAGAGCTTCCAATATCTACCCATGTATATTTATCCACTTCACCACGGAAAAATTTTGTCCTATCTGTACCTTTTTCCCTTATTATTTCTGCTCTCTCTATAAATTTTTCATTATTTATAATAATTGCTCCACCTTCACCCATAGTGTAATTTTTGGTATCATGGAAACTATAGCAACCTATATCCCCAATTGTCCCAAGGAATTTATCTTTATATGTGGCGTGTACCCCTTGAGCAGCATCCTCTATTACGTATATATTGTGCTTTCTAGCAATGTTCATAATCTCATCCATGTTACAAGATACCCCAGCATAATGCACTACAACAATAGCTTTTGTCTTATCAGTAATTGCTTTCTCTATCTTATCTGCATCTATATTCATAGTATCTCTTTCTATATCGATAAATTTTATCTTTGCACCACGAAGTACAAATGCATTTACTGTAGATACAAATGTATATGACGGCGATATTATCTCATCACCTTGTTTTGTATCAATAAGTATTGCTGCCATCTCAAGTGCATGGGTACATGAAGTGGTAAGGAGAGCTTTTTTACAGTGATAATTTTCTTCGAACCAACTATTACATTTTTTTGTAAATATTCCATCACCTGATATTTTTTTATTATCAATTGCTTGTTTTATATATTCATAACCTTTTTCTATATTTATTGATTCATTAAAATTTATCATTTTCAGGCTCCTTCATTATATACTATTATTTATTATTCTAACTTTTTTACTGCTTCAAAAAATATTTTTTCCCATTCACTCATAATATTTATTTTAAGTAATTCTATATTTTTATTTTCTAAAATAAACGATAATTTTTTTTCAGTATTTTTTATTATCTTAATTTTAAAATTAAATATCCTTTTTAACTTTAAAATTAATCTATACCAAGAAATTTTACCTTTATTAGTTATATTGTATTTTCCGTATTTTTTTTCATCGATTATAATATTTATCTGATTTATTAATTCTTCCATATTTGTAGGAGTTATTATTTGATTTTTAGTTATTTTAATTTCTTTATTTTTTTTTAAAATATCTATTATTTTTTCTGGAAATCCCCTACCTTCATTATTATATAGCCAAGCCGTTCTAATGATATAATATTTTTTTAATAAAATTTCTACCCATTTTTCTGCTAAAATTTTGCTATTTCCATAAGCATAACAACTGTCTCTTTTGTCTTCTTCTTTATATTTTTTTTGTTTTAATCCACTAAAAATATATGCTGATGAAAATATTAATAAATCTATATTATACTTTGAACAAAATACAGATAAGTAAAAAACAAAATTAGAATTTAATCTTATAACCTCATCTTTTTGAGACTCTGCTTCGTATACCCCAAAAAATCCAATACAATTTATTATTAAATTATCTTTTTTATTTAATAATAATTTTAATTTAGAAAATACCTCTTCCATTGTAAAGTTTGTAAAATTTGATTGTTTTATTTTTTTTATTTTTTGCTTTTTTGTCATAAAATATTTTATAAATTCTTTTCCTAATAAATTATCGCTTCCCAACAAAATTATTTGTTTATAATTTTGTTGATTATTCATTTTTTATTGTTTCCAAATATTTTTTTTCAAGTTCTAACAAATCTTTTTTTCTATCTTTTATTATTTTAGCTGGAATTCCAAAATACATTTTCCAAGGTTCTGTAGATTTTGTTACCATCGTCATAGCACCAACAGAAGAACCTTCTCTTAATTTAACTCCAGGAAAAATTATACTTGAAGTTCCTACTATTACATGTTTCTCTATTATAATCTCTTTTTTTAATTCTTTTTTAAATTCATCTGGTATCGTTGGATTAGTTAGTGTTCTCCCTGTATAGTCATCCGATTGTGTAAACACTTGACAATTATATGCCAAGCCAGAAAAATCTTCCATGAAAATTCCTTTTTCTCCTCCTGCCAAATTGCACATTACTGCAATATGTACATTTTTTCCAATGTTAATTTTTCCTGACAAAACACAAAAATCATCAATTCTAGAATTATCACCAATCGAAATAAGTTCTGGATTATATATACTTGCTCTATTGCTAATTTTAACATTTTTACCAATATAATTAAAGCCTAATTTTTTTAATTCTTCCTCAGTTAAAAAAGACATTTTATACTCATCTCCTTTATTCTATATATACTCGCCTATACCCATATTAAAAAATTCTGAATCCCAATTTAGTTTTTTTATCATTTATCTACTTCCCCTATATTCAATTCATCACTTACTACGTAAATTGGTCTATTTTTCGTCTCATCAAATATTTTCCCTACATATATACCGATAATCCCAAGATTTGCAATAATTAATCCTCCGATAAAATAAAGTGATACCATTGTACTAGTCCAACCTCTTAATGGGACATTATATACAAAATATTTAAAAATTAAGAATGCACCATATAAAAATGATATAAAGGAGATCCCAAAACCTAACTCTACAAATATTTTCAGTGGTCTATTGGAGTGGGTAATTGCAATCTCAAATGCAAGCTTAACTGCTTTTCTTAAATTATAAGAAGTTTCCCCTTTGTATCTTTCTGAATGTTCTACATCTATATAGCTATCTTTAAATCCTAGCCACATTAGAAATAATCCGAAACTTCTATTTTGTTCACCAATTTTATTTAATTCTTTAAGTACTTTTTTGTTTATCATAATAAAATTTGCAACTGTTCCATCTATTTTCCTACCAATTAGATAGCTCATAAATAGATAAAACATTTTTGAATTTAGTTTTTTAAGTAGTCCATCTCT